>NZFE01000015.1 GCA_002689245.1 Candidatus Pelagibacter sp. | reverse complement strand
AAAAAAGAGCAAGTGATAGCACAGGTTAAAGCGATGAAATTTTTACTCATGCTCTTTATTATTGTAATTTAAATTAAACGGCAAGCTTGAAAGCAAAATCTTTACCTAAACTTTTATTTAAATGAACACAAAATCTTACACCCTCAGCACCATCTATTATTCTGTGATCATAAGATAAAGAAATTGGCAAAATTTTTCTTGAAACTATTCGGCCTTTAATTTTAGTAAGCCTTTCAAAACTTTTACCAACTCCTAAGATAGCTACTTCAGGCGGATTAATTATAGGTGTAAAAAAAGTTCCACCTATTCCTCCCAAACTAGAAATAGTCATTGACCCACCAAAAAATTCCTTTTTATTTATTTTTAAATCTCTACATTCTCTACTTACTCTCCTTAACTCATCTCCAATTTCTTTGATATTCATTTGGTCAACATCTCTTAATTTCGGAACCATCAGCCCATGAGGCGTATCTACAGCAAAACCTACATGATAATATTTTTTATAAACTATTTTATTTTTTTCAGGATCAATGGAGCAATTAAAATTAGGAAAATCTTTTAAAGCATTTACAACTGCTCTAGTTATAAAAGCTAAAGGTGTTACAGAAATTTTTTCTCCAGTGAAATGATCAAACAGCGATGTTCTAAATTGCTCCATTTCCGTAATATCAATTTCATCATGTTGAGTTACATGAGGTATTTCGGTCCATGATCTTACTAGCTGAGGCCCTGAAAGCTTTTTTATTCTTGGCATCTCTTTAATTTCAATTTCGCCAAATTCTTCATATGAATACTCATCTTCATATTTTTTTGGTTCAACCTTACCTTGATTGACAGATACTTGGGACTTAACAAATTTTTTTACGTCATCTTCTGTTATTCTTCCCGATCTTTGTGAACCTTGTATTTGAGTTACATTTGCGCCAAGTTCTCTTGCAAATTTTCTGACTTTAGGGCTAGCTAATTTTACCCCTGACGTAGGTTGAATAACTGGTGAAGGAACTGGATCTGGTTTTTTTGATACTACCTCTTTAATTTTGCTTTTTTGTAAAGGCTTTTCTTTAACTTCTGTTTTTGACTCTTCGCTAACAGTAAGTATAAGATCACCTTCGCTTACTTTATCACCTATTTTGATTTTTATTTTTTCTACAATTCCATCTGATGTAGAAGGTACTTCCACGCTAGATTTGTCACTTTCAATTGTAATTAAAGAGTCATTTTTTTTAATTTTTTGCCCAGCTTTAACTAAAACCTCAATGACTTCGACGTCTTTAAAATCACCTATGTTTGGAACTAGTATATCTTTAGAAGACATTTTATAATTTCGTTGGAAACACCTTTTCTTTATCTATTTTGTATTTTTTAATCGCTTTTTCTGCATGCTTAGATGCAATTAACTGTTCTTTTGCTAATGCGCTTAGAGTGTATGCAACAATATGTTCTTTATCAACTTCAAAAAACTTTCTCAGATTTTTTCTAGTATCACTCCTTCCATACCCATCTGTACCGAAAGAGTAAAAAGGTTTATTTACATATGGTCTTAGCTGATCTGAAAATGATCTAATATAATCAGAGGCTGCAAACACTGGACCTTCTCTTTTTTCTAGACATTTTTCTACGTATGATTTCTTCTTTTTTCCATCAGGATTTAATAAATTCCATCTTTCTGTTTCCATACCATCTTTTCTGAGTTCATTAAAACTTGTGACACTCCAAATATCCGAGTCAATGCCGTATTCTTTTGAGAGGATTTTAGCTGCATTCAACACTTCTCTCAAAATTGTGCCAGAGCCTAGTAGCTGAACTCTTGTAGTCCCTTTGTTTCTTGTCTCTTTAAGCAAATACATTCCTTTTAAAATACCCTCATCTGCATCTTTAGGTTTAGAAGGATGAGTATAGTTTTCATTCATTGCTGTAATATAATAAAAAATATTTTCTTTTTTTTCATGCATTCTTCTCATTCCATCCCTTAGGATTACGGCCATTTCATACGCAAAAGTTGGATCATAACTTACACAATTTGGAATATTAGAAGCCATAAGATGACTGTGACCGTCTTGGTGTTGCAATCCTTCCCCAGCTAAAGTTGTTCTTCCAGCCGTAGCACCAATTAAAAAACCTCTCGCTTGAGAGTCTCCTGCAGCCCAGGCCAAATCACCAACTCTCTGAAATCCAAACATAGAATAAAATATGTATATAGGTATCATTTCTATATCGTGATTGGTGTATGCTGTTCCTGCCGCAATCCAAGATGACATTGCCCCTGACTCCGTTATTCCTTCCTCTAAAACCTGTCCACTTCTATCTTCGCGATATGAACTAAGTTGTTCAGAGTCGACCGGTTCATATTTTTGTCCTTCGTGAGCATAAATTCCTATCTTTTGGAAAAAACCCTCCATACCAAATGTTCTAGCTTCATCTGGAATTATTGGAACTAACCTTGGTGATACATTTTTGTCTCTTAATAGAGCAGTAAGCATTCTTACTAAGGCCATAGTAGTCGACATTTCTTTTTCCCCAGTTGACTTCATAAAACTATCAAAAATATCTTTTGGAGGAGTTTTAATTGCTTTTGCAAAAGATGTCCGCTCTGGAATAAATCCACCTAATTTTATCCTACGATCTTTAAGGTATTTAATTTCTTCTGAATTTTCGTCAGGTCTATAATATTCAATATCTTTAACTTGTTTGTCTGTTAAAGGAACACCAAATCTATCTCTATAATATAACAAATCTCCCTCATCCATTTTTTTCTGTTGATGAGTGGTATTAATACTTTCACCAGATTTACCCATTCCATAACCTTTAATTGTTTTGGCGATTATAACTGTCGGCGAGCCTTTATTTTTCATTGCAGCGTCGTAAGCTGCATAAACTTTATGTGGATCGTGACCACCTCTATTTAATTTCCATATGTCTTTATCTGTTAAAGTAGATACTAATTCTTTTAACTCCGGGTATTTACCAAAAAATTTTTCCCTAACATAATTCCCCCCTTTTGCCTTAAAAGCTTGATACTCACCATCTACACACTCATTCATCCTTTTAATTAAAAGCCCACTTTTATCTTTAGCTAAAAGTTGATCCCAATAAGAACCCCAAATTACTTTTATAACATTCCATCCTGTCCCTCTGAAGCTACCCTCAAGCTCTTGAATAATTTTACCGTTTCCTCTAACAGGACCATCTAATCTTTGTAAATTACAATTAATTACAAATATTAAATTGTCCAATTTTTCTCTAGCTGCTAGACCAATTGCGCCTAATGACTCTGGTTCATCCATTTCTCCATCACCAAGAAAAACCCAAATCTTTCTTCCTTCATCTTTAATAAGACCTCTATTAATTAAATATTTTAAGAATCTTGCTTGATAAATTCCCATTATTGGACCAAGACCCATAGATACAGTCGGGAACTGCCAAAAATTTGGCATTAACCAAGGGTGAGGATAAGAGGACAATCCATCTTTATCAACTTCTTGTCTAAAGCCATCTAATTGTTTGGCAGTTAGTCTCCCCTCTAAAAATGCTCTTGCGTACATCCCTGGAGCTGAGTGTCCTTGAAAATATACTAAGTCACCACCAAATTTATTATTTTTTGCTCTCCAAAAATGGTTCATTCCCACATCATACAATGTTGCAGCAGATGCAAATGTTCCTATATGCCCACCAAGCTCTGAACTTTTTTTGTTTGCTTTCACAACCATAGCGGCAGCATTCCATCTTATGTAGGCACGGATTTTTTTTTCAATATTTTGATCTCCTATGGATTTAACCTCAGCTTCAGGCGGTATCGTATTTATATATGGTGTTGTTCTAGTGTCAGGAAGTACTAATCCTGCCTTATAAGCTTGGTCGATTACTTTATTTAATAGGTAACTTGCTCTTGACGCCCCATCATTTTCAATTACAGAATTTAAAGATTCAATCCACTCATTTGTTTCTAAAGGATCAATATCATCTTTGGATGCCGGCTCAGCAAATACTTTTTTAATTTGTTTTAAAGATTGAGTGGTTACAACATTTCCATTTTTTTTTGGTTTTTCTTTTTTAATCTCTTCATGAACTTTTTGCTCTTCCTTTTTGACTTGAATACTAGAGCTATCTTTAGACTCTAATGTTACCAATAAGCTCCCTTCAGAGACTTTATCACCAACTTTAACTTTTAAATCTTTAATCTGACCCTCTGATGGAGATGGAATTTCGACGCTTGATTTGTCACTTTCAATAGTAACTAAAGGATCATTTTTTTTTATTTTATCTCCTGGCTTAACCAACACCTCAATTACTTCTACGTCTTTAAAGTCACCAATATCAGGTACTGAAATATTTTGAGCCATAATTCTTATTATAAACTGAAAAGGAATTTATAAAAAATATAACAATTAATAAATGCCAAAATTGAAGCAATTATCTTAATAAGATCAAATTTAGACACAATTTACTCGATATTTTGTCAATAAATTTTTGATAATAAAGATATGAAATGGATTTTAAATATATTCTTCAAAAAAAAGGAACAAACATTACAAAGTGATAATTTAGTTCAAAAATTCTTACTTAAAAAATACCTTTTGAATAAATAAATTTTTAAATAATTTCTGCACAATTTTTATGAAGCATTGAATGAAGCTCGATAAGCTTAGTAAAACTTTTATTGTATCCACCCCCAAGAACTCCGCATAAAGGAATATTTTTTTTGTAAAAATTTTCAATCACCATTTGATCTCTTTTATTAATTCCTTCGTCGGTAATTTTGAGTTTTCCTAATCTATCACCAAAATGAATATCTACTCCAGCAATATAAAATACAAAATCGTACTTGCTCCAATTTAATTTTTTTAAATTTTCATTAAGTATGTTTAAGTATTCTTGATCCTCCGTATTTTCTACGAGCTCAATGTCAATATCACTTTTAGATTTTTTAGCTGGGTAATTTGACCCACAATGCATACTAAAAGTTAAAACATCTTTATCATTTTTAAATATCTCAGAATTTCCATTACCTTGATGGACATCTAAATCTAAAATTAAAATTTTTTTAGCATACATTTTATTTTTAAGATAATTTGCTGCTACTGCCACATCATTAAAAACGCAATATCCAGCTCCAAAATTAAAAGTAGCATGATGACTACCTCCAGCAGTGTTACAAGCAAGTTTAGACTCTAAGGCTAGCTTACTAGCCAAAACTGTTCCCCCGGTTGCTACAAAAGATCTTCTAACAACACTATCATTAATTGGAAAGCCAATTTTCTTTTGAGATTGTATATCTAAAGTTTTATTTTTAATATTATTTATATATTCCATAGAATGAGAAGTTTTCATAGTTTCAATTGAACACTCTTTAGGAATATGAAATTCTTTTACAACTTTATTTTCAATAAGATGATCGGCTAAAGCACCAAATTTTTTTATAGGAAATTTATTGTCATCATTAATTTTTGCAACATAATCTGGATGATTGACTACAGGGAGCTGCATTACATTTTAATTATAAGCAAGATATATTGAAATTATGACTGCCCAAAAAAAAGCGTAATACAAAATGTACCCTTTTGGAGTAAAAGGCATCTTTCTTAATTTACGTTTCCCTTTTCCCTTATATGGTTTAGAAATTTCCATTATCGTTCCACACACATAGCAATACCCATTCCACCACCAATACACAATGTGGCTAAACCTCTCTTGGAGTCTCGCTTAATCATTTCATGTATAAGAGTTACTAGAATTCGAGTGCCAGATGCCCCTATTGGATGGCCCAAGGCAATTGCACCTCCATTTACGTTTACTTTTTCCTCTGGAATTCCTAAAGTTTTTAAAACCGCGATACTTTGTGCAGCAAATGCTTCGTTAACTTCTAAAAGATCTAGATCACCAACTTTCCATCCGGCTAATTCTAAAGCTTTTTTTGAAGCAGGTATAGGTCCAGTGCCCATAAGCGATGGATCTACTCCGCAGCTTGCCCAAGACTTTATGGTTACTAATTTTTCTAAACCTCTTTTTTTTGACTCTTCATCTGACATTAATGTAACTGCGGCTGCACCATCGTTTATACCAGAAGCATTACCAGCAGTCACAGTTCCTTCTTTTTGAAAAAAAGGCTTTAATCTAGAAAGACCATCCAAACTAATGCCCTCCCTTGGATGCTCATCCTTACTAAATTCTATTTCTGATTTTTTTGATTTAATTTTTACTTTTATTATTTCCTCATTAAATTTATTTTCTTTAATTGCTTTAAAGGCTTTTAACTGGGAATTAAGAGCAAATTTATCTTGTTCTTGTCTAGTCACTTGAAATTTAGTTGCCACATTCTCTGCGGTAACTCCCATATGATATCCATGAAATGCATCCCAAAGGCCATCCTTGACCATTGTATCAATTAGTTCTGCATCACCTAGCTTTTTACCATCTCGTAAATGTATTGCATGAGGTGCAAGTGACATGCTTTCTTGTCCTCCAGCAACAACAATTTTTGAATCACCTGATTTAATGCTCTGAAAACCAGATGCAACCGATCTGATACCTGAGCCACAAACTTGATTTACCACATAAGCTGGTTTTTCTTTTGGAATTCCAGATTTCATGGCAGCTTGACGTGCTGGATTTTGGCCAGTCCCCCCAGTTAAAACTTGACCCATAACCACTTCATCTACTTCTTTAGGACTTATATTTGATCTCTGAATAGTTTCTTTAATAACGAAAGAACCTAATTCATCTCCGGATATATTTTTTAAAGATTTACCTAATGAACCTATAGCAGTCCTTGTGGCAGAGGTTATAACAACAGATTTACTCATATATAATTTATAAATTAAAAGTCTTTAATTACAACAATATATTTGATAATTGGTGTACAATGCGCCTGTAGCTCAACTGGATAGAGCGCTTGGCTACGGACCAGGAGGTTCTGGGTTCAAATCCTAGCAGGCGCAAGCAACAAGGCAAATAAATGAAAAAAACATCATTTAAAACTTTTTCTTTAATTACATATTTAGTATTTTCTTGTTCACTTTTGATGGGGTTCTACTTAGATGAGACAATTTCAGGACCTGGTGCTAAGATGGATTTTTATTACACGTGGGGTTACGTTTTAGACTTACAAAATAATATTCTGTCAAATCCTAAACAATGGACAATACATACACCATTACATTATATAATTTTGTCTAAATTAAACTTAATTATTGGCAACCAAGAAATTGTGAGATTTTTAACTTTCACAACAGCCTTTCTTGTACCTTATTTATTTTTTGTGAATCTAAAAATTAAATTTCCAGAGATAGAAAAAAAAATCATTTTAATTTTTGCTCTATCAATTTTTCTATATCCCTCTTTTAGATACTCCGCTATCTGGGCAAATAATCATATAACTGGTCTAATATTTTTTTTGTTATCAACTTATTTTTATTTTAAATGGGAGAAAATAAAACCATTGTCATTTAATAAGTATTTAATTTTAAGTACACTTTCACTTGCTCTTGCAGTATATACCAGACAATACTACGCTCTTATTTTTATATATTTTTTGTATATTTTTTTTCAAAAATTGAATTTTTTGAATTTTATAAAGATTTCAATAATAATTTTTATTTTTTCTTTGCCTGGTTTTTACTTAATATATAATTTTCCAAATTTATTAAAAACTACATTTACACCCAGATTTCATAACACACTTTTGATTAACTTTTCCATATTGAGCTTTTATTTTATACCTTTTTTTTTAGTTTTTTTTCTCAATTCCAAAAAAAATATTTTTTTTCAAAAAAAATATGTAGTAAGTTTTTTAATATCAGTAATTTTCATAATTATTCTTATAGCTCTTGGCTTTGATTATCTGACTTATACTAAAGCTGGAGGAGGTTTTTTTTTAAAAATTTCACATATGTTTTTCGATAATTCTTATTTATTTTATCTCACATCTTTATTTGGTATCTTTTGTATAGCTTTATTATCCATTGAAGATAAAAAAAATATACTAATGTTTTTTCTATTGATTTTTGGATTTAGTGGATGGGTAATTTATCAAAAAAGTTTTGAGCCGATGTTTGTTTTTATATTATTCCTGTTGATAAATAGTCGTGTTATTACCAGTTTTTTTAAATATAAAAAAAATATAATGATTTATTATGGTTATATTTTTTTATATTTTATATCTGCAATTTTAAATGATTATTTTAAATTTACATCAAGTGTGCAATAAAGGAGATAAATGAGTTTAAATAGAGCAGTAATTTTTTTTTTTTATAATAGTTTTGATTGTGCTTTTATCACTTACATCATTTTTGTAATTAACCTTGATAAGCAAATATTAAAATTAAAACACCGAGAATTATTCTGTATAACACAAAAATGTCAAGACTAGCATTTTTAATATATCTCAAAAAGGCTACCATTGTGATATATGAAAAGATAAAAGATAATATAATACTTCCGAAATTTAATCTTATAGCTTGAAAACTTTCAGCCGTGTACATATTATAAATTCCAAAAACTGACACTGCTAACAAGGTAGGGATTGATAATAGAAATGAAATTTTTGCTGCGTTAACTCTATCAAATTTAAGAAATCTAGCAGCTGTGATTGCTATTCCAGATCGACTTACTCCTGGTATTAAAGAAAATATATGCAAGAAACCTATTATTAAAGCTGCTTTGAGATCTAAATTAATCTCAAGATTTTTTTCATTTTCTCTTTTGTCTGAAAAGTAAAGTAAAATGCCAAATATAACTGTTGTCCATCCTATAATTTTAAGAGATCTTAGGTCATGTATGACCCCGGACTGAGCAATAAGATATCCACTTAAAATTATTGGCAATGAAGCTATAATTATTAGCATAAAAATTTTCCTGTATATTAAAAAGCCCAATATTTCTTTTCGAAAAAAAACAATTACGGCTAAAAAAGAACCAATATGCAAACTTACATTAAGTATTAAATCTTCACTTATAAAATTCATGAATTTCGAGAATAGAATGATATGAGATGATGAACTTATTGGTAGAAATTCGGTTATACCCTGAACCAAAGAAAGAATTAGAATTTCTAACATCCCTATGTTTAATAAACTTTATATTGAATTCCAAAGATATAATTAAATAGCATATCAGCTATGCACAAAAAAAGCCGCATAAACCCTATTTATCAACAAACTTAGGTAAATATTATTTACTTAAAAAGTATTCCAATTTTCCACTTTTTAGNCTAGAACACCAAAACCATGAGTAAAAAAATGTTAAAATTTGTTGATGTAAATCAGGAGACACCTGTCAAAAGAAAAACTGATAGCAGGAAAAAAGATTTTAATGAAATTTATGATCAATATATAACCGATAAAGCCAAAGAGCAATCCAGCAGGTGCTCTCAATGCGGAGTTCCTTTTTGTCAAATACATTGTCCTTTGCAAAACAATATTCCCGATTGGCTTAAACTAACTGCAGAAGGACGATTAAAAGAGGCATACGAAATATCTCAAAGCACAAATAACATGCCCGAAGTTTGTGGAAGAATTTGCCCGCAAGACCGATTATGTGAAGGCAATTGCGTTATAGAAAAATCAGGTCATGGTACAGTCACAATAGGCTCAGTTGAAAAATACATTACAGACACCGCATGGGAAAAAGGATGGGTTAAACCGATCAAGATTGCGAAAGAATTAAAAGAGAGCATTGGTATAATAGGCGCAGGCCCAGCTGGTCTAGCATGCGCAGAAGAAATGAGAAAGTACGGATATCAAGTAACCGTATATGACCGTTATGATAGGCCAGGAGGATTATTAATATATGGTATACCTAATTTTAAATTGGAAAAATTTGTTGTCGAAAGAAGAACAAAACTTTTAAAAGAGAGTGGAATCAAATTTAAACAAAATTTTGAGGTTGGAAAAGACAAAACTTTAGAAGAACTTAAATCACAGCATGATGCTGTTCTAATTGCAACTGGCGTTTATAAGGCCAGAGGGATTGATATTCCTGGATCAGATTTAGAAAACATTTTTCCCGCAATGGATTTTTTAACTGCCTCAAATAGAAAAGGATTAGGTGACAAAGTAAAACTGTTTGATGATGGGACTTTAAATGCAGAAGGCAAAGATGTTGTAGTAATTGGTGGTGGGGATACTGCTATGGATTGTGTAAGAACTGCAGTAAGACAAAAAGCAAAATCTGTTAAATGTTTGTACAGAAGAGACAAAGCAAATATGCCTGGTTCAGCACGAGAAGTTGGAAACGCTGAGGAAGAAGGTGTAGATTTTGTTTGGTTAACAAGCCCGAAATCATTTATCGGAGATAAAAAAGTAAATGAAGTAGAAGTTAGTAAAATGAAGTTAGGTGAACCGGACGCATCTGGAAGAAGACGACCTATACCAGTTGTTGATGGAGAATTTAAAATAAAAGCTGATTTAGTAATCAAGTCACTTGGATTTGATCCAGAAAATATTCCTAAATTATTCAATAGTGAAGATCTTGCAGTTTCTAAGTGGGGAACTATTAAAATTGATCTCAAAACTATGCAAACAAATATTGAAGGAGTATTTGCTGCTGGAGATATTGTGAGAGGTGCTTCACTAGTAGTATGGGCGATAAGAGATGGAAGAGATGCCGCAGAACAAATGGATAAATATATTTCTTTAAAAAGAAAAAATAATAAAAAAGAATTCGCTGCATAATGAAAAACTATTTAAAAAATAAAAAACATCTCACAGAGAATAACGCTTACGATCCCTCTTTAGAACATGAGGCATGTGGTGTAGGATTAATAGCAACTACAGATGGTAAAAAAAGTCGGAAAGTAGTTGATTATGGAATAGAAGCATTAAAAGCTGTTTGGCACAGAGGCGCTGTTGATGCTGACGGTAAAACTGTCTCAATTATTGATCTACATTTTTCTTGATCAGCATAATCATTCCGAGGCATAAAAACCATTCC
>NZFE01000014.1 GCA_002689245.1 Candidatus Pelagibacter sp. | reverse complement strand
CCTTTTCCATCTGGATTAGTTGTTTATTGGACGGTTAATAATATTCTTACAATAGCTCAACAGTGGGTCATTATGAGAAAAACAAAAGTTAAAACCAACTAAATGCCTGAGGAAAAAAATTTAGAAGAAATTAAAAAATTTTGGCCTAAGAATGCTCCAAATATTAATAGTGTACAAAAATACATTAATAAATATAAAAAAGAATTAATAGTTATAAAATATGGTGGGAATGTTTTAATTGACAGAAATATTTTTAATAATTTTATTGAGGATATAAGTGTATTAAACAAATTAGGGCTTTTAATTGTTGTTGTGCATGGAGGTGGGCCAAGAATTGAAAGAAAACTTAAGGAAGAAAATATTCAAACAAAATTTATAAATGGGTTAAGAGTTACTGATGAAAAAGTAATTTCTATAGTTGAAGATGTGTTAATTGACTTTAATAAAGATATTGTAAATTCTTTGAAAAAGAAAGGTTCGGAAGCCGTGTCCGTTACCTCGAAACTTAATAATATAATTAATGTTGTGCCAGATAACAAAGAACTTGGATTTGTCGGAATTCCTGCAGATATAAATATTGAATTTCTTAAAAATGTAATAAATAAAAAACAGATACCTGTAATAGCGCCCTTAGGAATTGATAAAAATAAAAATACTTACAACATAAATGGTGATACTGCGGCTAGCGCTATAGCAAAAAAACTTAAGTCAAGAAGACTTTTGCTTATGACAAATGTGGAAGGTGTTTATGACGATAGGAAAACGTTGATTTCAGAAATTAAACCTTTTGATATAGAAAATCTAGTTAAATTAAAAATAGTACAAGGTGGAATGATTCCTAAAATAAAAAATTGTATAGATGCAGTGGAAAATGGAGTAAGGGGCGTTGTTATACTTGATGGAAGAAAACCTCACTCGATATTAGATGAAATATTTTCGGATAAAGGTTCAGGAACTCTAATAAGAAAATGAAAGAATTGAAAAATATAAAATTTTGGCTTTTTGATTTAGACAATACTTTATACTCAGGAGCTACTAAAGTTTTTGAGCAAGTTGATAAAAAAATGACCCACTTTATTTCTTCTAAATTAAATATCAGCAAAGAAGAGGCAAGAAAAATTCAAAAAAATTATTTTGTGGAATACAATACAACGCTGAATGGTATGATTAAAAATCATAAAATTGATGCAAATGAATTTCTAGAATTTGTTCATGATATAGATTTAAGTTTTTTGAAAGAGGATAAGCAGTTAGATGAACAAATTGAAAAAATTGAAGGTAAAAAGATTATTTTTACTAACGGGTCATTAGCGCATGCCAAAAATGTAACAAAAAGACTTGGAATTGAGAGACATTTCGATGAAATTTTCGACATAGTAAGTGCAGACTTTATACCCAAGCCATCTATTGAGACTTACAAAAAAATAATAGAAAAATACAAAATTGAGCCACAATATAGTATATTTATTGAGGATATTGCGCGAAATTTAAAACCCGCTCACGAATTAGGAATGAAAACAGTATGGATAATAAATGACGAACCTTGGGCTTCTGAGTTTTCAAACTCAAGTTTTATAAATTATAAGACAGACAAATTATCAAAATTCTTAAAGGAGATAAATGAAAGTAGATGAACTTGAAAAAATAATAAATAATGCGTTTGAGGACAAACAAAATATATCGGATACCTCTGATAAAAAGATTTTAGATGCTATCAATAAAACTATTGATTTGACTGATAAAGGATCCATTAGAGTGGCAGAAAAGAAAAGTGGTAAATGGTCTGTCAATCAATGGGTAAAGAAAGCAATTTTATTAAGCTTCAGAACAAATAAAATGACAATGTCTAAGGGTCCTTACACAACTTGGTATGATAAAGTCCCAGGTAAATCAGTCAGTTGGAATGAAGATGATTGGAAAAAAGCTGGTTATCGACACGTTCCAAACGGAGTTGTAAGAAGAGGTTCTTACATTGCAAAAAATGTTGTGCTAATGCCGTGTTTTGTCAACTTGGGTGCATATGTGGACGAGGGAACAATGATAGATACTTGGGCATCTGTTGGGTCTTGTGCTCAAGTTGGAAAAAACTGTCACGTTTCAGGTGGTGCTGGGATTGGAGGAGTATTAGAACCTTTACAAGCTGGGCCGGTTATCATTGAGGATAATTGCTTTATAGGTGCTAGATCAGAAATAGCCGAAGGAGTTCTTGTTGAAAAAGGAGCAGTAATATCTATGGGCGTTTATATCGGAGCATCAACCAAAATTGTAGACAGGAATACTGGTGAAATAACTTATGGTAAAGTTCCAGCATACTCTGTTGTAGTGCCAGGTAGTTTACCAAATAAAAAAAATCCTGATGGACCAAGTTTATATTGTGCAGTTATTGTTAAAAAAGTAGATGAAAAAACTAGAAGCAAAACTTCAATAAACGATTTATTAAGAGACTAAATGCAAATGATTAATGAATTAACTTTATCTAAAGATTTAATCAAATTTCCAAGCATTACTCCTGTCGATGCAGGTGTAATTAAATTCTTGAGTAAAAAATTAAAAACTCTGGGTTTCAAGTGTAAAATACTGGAATTTAAAAAAGGAAAAGGTAAGCCAATAAAAAATCTTTATGCAAGATTGGGTAAAAAACAGCCTAATCTCTGTTATGCAGGACATACAGATGTTGTGCCTCCAGGAGATTATAGGGATTGGACAGTAAATCCTTTCAAACCTCAAGTTAAGAGAGGTTATTTGATTGGAAGAGGTGCTAATGACATGAAAAGTTCAATTGCTTGTTTTATTTCTGCTGTCAGTGAATATATAAAAAAAAACAAGAATATAAATGGTTCAATAAGTTTTCTAATTACAGGAGATGAAGAAGGATATGCTACCAATGGAACTAAAAAAGTTGTTGATTATTTAAAAAAGAAAAAAGAAAAGATAAATTTTTGCATAGTTGGAGAACCAACTAATCCAAAGAAATTAGGTGAAATGATTAAAATTGGAAGAAGAGGTAGTCTTACTGCAGAATTAGAAATATTTGGTACTCAAGGTCATATTGCTTATCCACATTTGACTAATAACCCTATCAATACTTTAGTAAAAATTTGCGCAGAGCTAAAAAGAAAAAAATTAGATAAAGGAAACAAAAATTTTCAACCTTCTAATCTTGAATTTACTAGCCTTTATGTAAATAATAATGCCCATAATGTAATTCCATCGTCTGCTAAAACTCAGTTTAATGTGAGATATAATAATCTTCAAACTGCAGCTAAGCTTAAAAGAAAAATTAATATTACAGTAAAAAAAATTACTCGAAAAAATAAGTGTCAATATAAAATCAATTATTTAGAAAACGGTGAATCTTTTTTAACTAAACCTGGAAAAAATATATTTTTAGCTAAAAAAATTATTAAGAAAATCACAAAAATTAATCCAGTTTTCTCTACTACTGGAGGCACGTCAGATGCACGATTTATTAAAAAAATCTCTCCATGTCTTGAATTTGGCTTGGTTAATAAAACTATGCATAAAATAGATGAGTGTGTTTCTTTAAAAGATCTTAGAAACCTAAAAAAAATATATTATAATTTCTTAGTTGAGTTTTTTAAGTGAAAACAGGTTTTATATCATCTAAAAGCTCATTAAATCACGATACCGGTGATGGACACCCAGAAAATAAATATAGAATACAGTCTATTTTAGGAAGATTAAAAAAAAAAAAACTATCTAATCTCGAATGGAGCGAACCAAGCAAGTTTGACGAATCTTGTCTCAAAAAAACTCATAATAGTTTCTACATCGATGAAGTAAAAAAAGCTTTTCCAACCAAAGGACAATTTTTTTTAGATGGCGACACTATAATTTCTCCAGGAAGCAAAGAAGCCTCTTATGATGCTGTATCTTCAATCATAACAGCAATTGACTATGTGAAAAATAAAAAATTGAAGAATGCATTTTGTGCAGTTAGACCACCCGGGCATCATGCTGAATTTAATAAAGCAATGGGATTTTGTATTTTTAATAATGTTGCCGTAGGAGCAAATTATTTAATTGACAAATACAAATTACGAAGAGTAGCAATAATAGACTTTGATGTTCACCACGGTAATGGAACGCAAAATATTTTCTATTCCAACAAAAAAGTCCTGTATATTTCTACACATCAATATCCACATTTTCCTGGTACTGGAGCAAGTCATGAGAAAGGATCTCACAATAATATATTTAACATACCCTTACCTGCGGGCATGAACTCTGATGAGTATTTTGATGCATACGAACACGTTTTAAAAAAATTAAATGAATTTAAACCAGAGTTTATATTATTTTCAGCAGGCTTCGATGCTCATAAAGATGACCCACTTTCAAATATTAATTTAAAATCTCAAGATTATTTTGAAATTACAAAAAGAACAATGATAGCTTCGAAAGACTATTGTAAAGGAAATATTGTTTCTATTCTCGAGGGTGGTTATGATTTAAATGCATTAGCAGAAAGCACAGAGGAGCACATAAAAGCACTAATAGAATTTTAATTATGAAAAAACTTTATAAAATAAAAAAATCTAAGATAGATAACAGGGGTTTATACGCTGCTAAAGATATAAAAAAAAATGCTAAAATTATAGAGTACAAAGGAAAAATTATTACTGTAAAAGAAACAGAAACTAATCCTAAATTTGATAATGATAAAGCAATCTATTTGTTTAACTTAAATAAAAAATATGATTTAGATGGTGATTTTAAATATAATACTGCAAGACTTATAAATCATTCTTGTGATCCTAATTGCGAGGTTGATGGTGTTGGCCTTAAATTATGGATTTATGCAGTTAAAGATATTAAAAAAAATGACGAATTAACTTATGACTATGGTTTTAGTTTTGATAAAGATTATAAAGATTTTCCTTGTAGATGTGGTACAAAAAAGTGTGTTGGTTTTATTGTAAATTCCCAGTCAAGATGGAGAATCAAAAAATCAAAAAAGAGAAAATCTTTTAATAAGTAACTTTATGTAAATACAGTCCACTAGAAGGCGCAGGTGGAGCGCAATGAGATCTTTTTTTTGATTTTAATAATCTTTTTAAATTATCGATATGCCATTTACCTTCTCCAATAGCTTTTAAACAACCAACCATAGATCTCACTTGATGTTGTAGAAAAGATTTAGATGAAAAAATCATTATTATTTTATCACCTCTTTTAGTCAGAGAAGATTTTTCAATGGTTCTTACAGGTGATTTAGCACCGCAAGATGATGATCTAAAGGCATCAAAATTATGCGTTCCAGCAAATAATTTAACAGCTTTTTTCATACAATGAATATCTAATTTTTTTTTAACTAACCAAGCTCTATTCTTATCTAAAACTAAAAAATTTTTTCTGTTTACTATCGTATACTTATAGGTTCTTTTTTTTGCATCAAATCTCGAATGGAAGTTTAATTTTTTTTTTTTTAAAGAGTTAATACTTATGTTTTTTTTTATCAAAAAATAGTTTAAAGAATTCAAAAATTTTTTCATATTTTCTATTTTATCACAATAAAAATTTGCTGATTGACCAACTGCATGGACCCCTGCATCAGTTCTTCCCGAGCCGATAATTCGTATTTTTTTTTTTAAAACTTTCTTCAAAGCTTTCTCTATTTCATTTTGAATTGAAGACCCATTTTTTTGATACTGCCAACCATTATAATCTGTGCCATCATATTCGATAATTATTTGATAATTTGACCTCAATTAAGTGTGGTTCCTTTCTCTAGAGCGTTACCAATTAAAAATTCTTGAGTATCCATTTCTCTTTTGCCTTCTTTCTTTAATTTTAAAATTTGTATTGCATTTGCTGAACAACCTACAGTTAATTTATCATCAAGTACTTTTCCTTCTCCACCTTTTTGATTGATCTCTTTAGCTTTAAGAATTTTTATTCTCTCGTTTTTAAATAAAAACCAAGCACCTGGTTTAGGGTTAAAAGCGTTAATTTTTGCAATAATATTTTCGGCTTTATCTTTCCAATTTATTCGAGTTTCAATTTTGTTTATTTTTTTTGCATATGTTGCGTCTTTTTCATTTTGTTGATTATAATTTACTTTGTTCGAAGATATCAATTCAATCGATTCCTTTAAAGCTTGTGCTCCTAAAACAGATAGTTTTTTATTTAATTCTCCACTTGTTGTCTCTTTATAAATCTTAACTGTTACCTGTTTGATAAAAGGGCCAGCATCAAGTTTTTTCTCTATTTTCATAATTGAAATTCCTGTTTCTTTATCCTTGTTTAAAATAGCTCTTTCTATAGGGGCTGCACCTCTCCATTTGGGAAGCAGCGATGCATGTAAATTTAAAAAAATAAAGTCAGGATTATTTAAATAAATATCAGGAATTATTTGTCCATAAGCTACTACTACAACAAGATCAGGATTTAATTTAATAAAATTTTTATATTCATTTTCATCGCTCAACTTGTTTGTTTTTACTTTAATTCCTTCATTTTCAGAAAAAACGTGCACAGCAGTTTTAAGTATTTTTTGACCTCTTGATTTTTTTTTAGGTGGTTGAGTATAGACACAAACAATTTTGTGTTTTGATTGTTTCAAAACTTTTAATGCTGGTATAGAGAACTCAGGAGTTCCCATAAAAACAATTTTTAATGACATTTGATCTTTAAAGTTAAACTATTACCCTATCAATTTCTTTTATTTGTTTTTTGGTTTTTTTTAAAATTAAATCTTTTTTAAGTTTTGACAAATGATCTATAAACAATATTCCATTCAAATGATCAACTTCATGTTGGATACAAGTGGCTAAAAGGCCATCAGCATTTATTTCTTTTTTTTTACCATCATAATCTAAAAAATTCACTTCGCATGAGCTGGGTCTTTTAACTTCTGCAAATTGATTAGGTATCGATAAGCAGCCTTCTTCGTATGAGATTAAATTATCTGACTTGAAAGTAATTTGAGGATTAACTATAAACAAAGGATTTTTTTTTTCACCGTCTTTTGACAAGTCAATTACAATAATTCTTTTTAAAACACCAACTTGAACTGCAGCTAATCCAATTCCTGGGGCTGAATACATAGTCTCCAACATGTCATCCATTAAGTTTTTTACTTCGGCATTAACTGAATTAACTGGCTCAGAAACTTTTCTAAGTAAAGGGTCCGGTACTGTTAATATTCTTTTTTTTGTCATCAAAGATTTTACTACAATTATATTCTTAAAGGTAGAGCGGTGGAGAGAATTTCGTTTCTAAATTCTGTCAAATTTAATTTATTCAATAAATTTGTAATAAAATATATCGTTTCAGGATCTAAATTGTTTACTTCGTCTTCACCAATAATCTCAACAATTTTTAGAGCTAAATAACCTTTTTCACCTTTTTCAGCCAAATCATTCAAGCTATCGGGAATATTGTAGTTTTCAGATAAACTCTTGTGATTAATTTCTTTTGGAATTGTAATTCCATCATTCTCAAGGGACTCTAGTACAGCGACATCTTTTGCGGAATAAAAATAATTTTTATTTCTTTTTATCTTTTTATAAATACTATCTAATTCCTTTTGGGTTTTTTTGATTGGATAGTCTTTTTCATAAAAATATCTTATAAGTTTTGACCTATGTAAAGTTTTATCATCAAACTTAATTTTTTGTTGATTAAGATTTTTGTTTGAAACTATATTTCTTTCAACAATGTTTAAATAATTTTCAGGAATTTCATTTAAATCGAATTCTTCAAGTCTGTCGCTTAAAAATTCAGTATAGACATTTGATAAATTATCTTTTTTGAAAAGGTCTTTTAATAAAAAAAGTAAATCAAGTTTATTTTGAGTGTTATCAGACAGCAAAAATTTTTGGTATATTAATGCCCTACCTTCTATTTTTTCCATAGACTGATAAACTGTTTTAGCGTTTATTAAAGAATTTAGTTCGAATGGAATTTTTTTATATATTTTAAAAATTTGACTTTTATCTACCTGATTTTTATTAGCTGCAATTTCAATATTTTCAATTTTCTGTTTGTCAGTGATATCATCAATGGTAATTAAATTGGCAGAATTCATATACTCCCAAATACTTCTATTTGTTTTATCGTTTGGTTCATATTTAAAATTTGAAAAAGTCACACTAGATAAATAAAAGTTTAATAAATTGTCATCTTTAATTTTTTTATTTTTGTTTTCGGAAACGCCCAATAGAACATTTACTGCATTATCAAAAAATTTATCAGATTGCTTTTGCTCTTTGAGAATATCATGCAATAATTGAGCTTGGCTTTTTTTATTATTAAAAATTAAACAGTAAATTTTAAATTTTTCTAAGTAGGGATCTTTTATATCTTTTCCTATAAAATTTACTTTTTCACAACCAATTTTGATATTAGCTTTAGAGATATTCCTATCAACAAGATATTGAATAATTTTATTTTTGTTTGGGAAATCATTATTTTTTGTTAAAAATTCTTCAATAAGATCATCTCTTTTATTTTTAATAAGCCAATTAATTTTAATATTTAAAAAATCTTTTTCACTTAAATTTTCTGGTGCATATGAGTATGAAAATAGAGTATTTAATAAAATATTTTCAGCAGTTTCTGAAAGTTTCAATTTATTTAAACGAGATATTGTTTTTTGAATGTTTTTACCATCAGTATTAGACCACATGGATAATTCAAAATTATATTTGTCTGGGTCCCAAATACCATAAAGTAGAGAATTATCTACTTCTGCAGATGCCTGTTCTTGAACAATATTATTTGTCGTTATGTTATTTTTATTAATTAATGGACTTGAAATTTTAAGCTCTTGTTTCTCTAAGGCTTCGTCTGTTTTATTAGAAGGTTTTTTTTTCCAAATATCAATTTCATCTTCTGCATGTGAGCTGCCTAGAGTTATAAAGAAGATTAAAAAAAAAAATATTTTATTTAAGTCTGATAATTTCATTTGTAATATCAGTATTAAATTCTTTGTCAGGTTTTGAAAAATTGATTTTTTCTAATAAAAAAACTGTTAAGACAATTATACTTGCAAATACTATTAACTTTAGCAATTTTTGCATTAAAGATTCCCTTAAACTTTTTTGTCGGTTGAATTTAAGTTGCATAGTTAAAAAATATATTTAAACTCGGAAAATAAGACAAATTTGTGATAAATCAAATTTTTAATTAGGATTATAATTGAATAAAAACCTTGTTTTAACTGGAATGATGGGTGTAGGTAAGTCTACTATAGGTAGATTAATAGCCAAAAGACTCAAAATGAAGTTTATTGATGTTGATAAGGCTATTGAAAATAAAGAACAAAAATCAATAAAACAGATTTTTGACGATAACGGAGAGAATTATTTTAGAAAATTAGAGGAAAGAATTACACTTAAAATTCTCAAGAAAAATAAAGTAGTAGTAGCTTTAGGTGGTGGTGCATTTATTAACAAAGAAATTCAATCGAAAGTTTTAAGTTCATGTGTAAGTGTTTGGCTTAAAGTAAGTCTTGATAAGCTAATTAGACGTTATAATAAGAATAACAAACGCCCCTTATTAAATAAAAAAAAATTAGGTACCGACGTGAGAAGAATATACCAGGCTAGAAAAAAAATTTATAGTTTAGCAAATTTTAAAATAAACTGTGATAATATTGATAANGCAAAAATAGTAGAAAAGATATTAGATATTTATGACAATTAATCGATTAAAAGCTAAAGATTATTCAATAATAATAGGTAAAAATTCTTTATCTACTTTACCCATTGAAATTAAAAATCATTGCCCACAATGTAAAAAAATTGNTCTAATAATAGACAAAAAAATACCAAAAAAGTTTATTTTAAAACTTAAAAAAAAATTGAAGAAATANAAAATATTTATTTTTTATGTAACATCGTCTGAAAAAATTAAAAATTTAAACCAAATTAATTTAATCATAAATAAATTACTAAAACTCAACTTTAATAGATCAGATTTAATAATTGCTATGGGGGGAGGNATTATAGGTGACATGGCCGGTTTTGCTGCAAGCATTTATAAAAGAGGAATTAATTTTATAAATTTGCCAAGTACACTTTTAGCGCAAGTAGACTCNTGTATNGGAGGTAAGACAGGTGTTAATTCTAAACATGGGAAAAATTTAATAGGTTCATTTTTTAATCCTAGAGTAGTAATTTCTGATACGGATTTATTAAAATCTTTACCAAAAAGAGAAATTATCTGTGGATTTGCTGAAATATTAAAACATTCAATTATAAATGATAAAAATTTTTTTAATTTCTTAAAAAATAATACAAACAGCATTTTGTCTCTTGAAAACAAAATTTTAGATAAAAGCATTTTAAAAAGTTGTAAAATAAAATTAAATTTTACTGAAAAAGACTTCAAAGAAAAGGGCTTAAGAATGAAATTAAACTTTGGGCATACATTTGCTCATGCGCTTGAGATTCAAAATAAATACTCTAATAAACTAAATCATGGTGAAGCAGTTTTAATAGGCATGTTAGTTGCTGCTAAAATTTCANAATTNAAAAATTTATGTTCATCAAATACTCTTTTGCAAATCGAAAATTTATATCAAAAATATGCTTTAATTAAGAATTTAAATAAATACCTAAATAAAAAAAAAATTTTAAAATCTATTAAGTTTATGAGAAACGATAAAAAGAAAGATGACGAAAAAATAAGCTTAATTTTATTAAATAGTATCGGAAAAACAACAGCTCCTGGGCATCACAAGTATAAATCTTTTCAAGTTGAAAAATTAATTAAAAAACTATTTTAAGCGAATTTCTAATGCATGAATATTTTTTTGAAATTCTTCTTTGATAGTATTCATCAAAATTTTTTCAGCCTNAAGTCTACTGAGATTATTTAGATAATTTGATTTAATTTCTAAAATTAAATGAAGTTTGCCTTTTTGAAAAGATTTGTGATTTTTATGTGCGTTAGTATTATCTATTATTTTTATTTCTTCTAATTGAATGTTATTTTTTATTTTTTTTTCGATTTGATTTATATAAAAATTCATAAAATAATATACTATATATAAAAAAGAATTATGAAAATTATTTGTGATTGGGAAAACTGTAAAGAACAGGGAAGTTATAAAGCCCCAGTGGAAAGAGATAATATAAGAAAATATAGATTATTATGCTTAAAACATATTAAAATATTTAATAAAAACTGGAATTATTTTGAGAATATGAATAATGATGAGATAGAGTACTTTTTAAAATCAGATTTAACATGGCACAAGTCAACAAAAAGCTTTGGTTCGTCTGAAAATTTTTTCAATTTACTATGGAATAATGCTCTAGANGATAAGCTTAATATCTTTAAAACAACNGGTTTCAAAGATTTTCAAAAGTCAAATCTTTCAACTAAAGAAAAAGATGCTTTTGACATTTTAGAATTAAAATATTCTGCAAAATGGCTAGAAATTCAACAAAAATTTAAATATCTTGTAAAGAAATATCATCCTGATAAAAANCAAGGTAGNAAAAANTNTGANGANAAGNTAAAAAAGATTACTTTNGCNTANAGNCAGCTAAAAATGAATTTAGGNAAAAAATAANTATGAGNACATCACAATTTATGTCAAAACCAGATATTAAAATTTCAGTAAAACAAACTTTTGGATTTGAAAGCAACATGGAATTAAGTGGTTTTTCAAAAAAAAATGAATACGTTCCAAAAATTGATCCCGATTATAAATTTGATAAAGATACCACATTAGCAATTTTAGCTGGTTTCTCTTTCAATAAAAGAGTTTTAATTCAAGGTTACCATGGCACAGGAAAATCTACTCATATAGAACAAGTTGCTGCAAGATTAAATTGGCCTTGTGTAAGAGTTAACTTAGATAGTCATATTAGTAGAATAGATCTTATTGGAAAAGATGCGATAATTTTAAAAGATGGAAAGCAAGTAACAGAGTTTAAAGAAGGTATTTTGCCTTGGTCTATCCAAAATCCTGTTGCTCTAGTATTTGATGAATATGATGCTGGTAGACCAGATGTAATGTTTGTAATTCAGAGAGTTTTGGAAAGTGAGGGAAATTTTACTTTATTAGATAAAAATAAAGTTTTAGAGCAACACGACTTTTTCAGAATGTTTGCAACAACAAACACTGTAGGTTTAGGAGACACAACAGGGTTATATCATGGGACCCAACAAATCAACCAAGGTCAAATGGATAGATGGAATATAGTTTCTACATTAAATTATCTCTCAAATGAAAAAGAGTTAGAGATTATTTTAGCTAAAAATAAAAAGTACAATAATAAAGAGGGTAAAGAAATCATTTTAAATATGATAAAAGTTGCTGATTTAACTCGAAAAGGTTTTATGCTAGGAGATATATCCACTGTAATGAGCCCCAGAACGGTTATGCATTGGGCAGAAAATACAAGTATATTCAAGGATAAAGGTTATGCTTTTAGAGTTACATTTTTAAATAAATGCGATGAAATTGAAAAAAAAATAATTTCTGAATATTATCAAAGATGTTTTGGGGAAGAGTTGCCAGAGTCTTCAATTAACGTTCAAATTTAAAGTGCAAAAAAAAGAGGAAATATTAGAAAATTTTAAAACTGCGATCAAATCAACAATTAAATCTTTATCAAACAAAGATGATTTAGAGATAAGCTTTGGGGGACAAGATGTTGCAAGTGAGAATAATAAACTGAGACTGCCCGAAATAAGCGAAATACAAAACAAAATAAGTTTTGACATAACTAGAGCGCAAGCAGATTCAGAGTCACTCAAACTAAGATATAGTAACAAAAAAATTTTGAAAAATTTTGAACCTAATGGATCAAAAGCCAAAAAATTATATGAAATAGCTGAAAAAATTAGATATGAGTCTCTTGGAACTCAAGAATATAAAGGAATAAAAGATAATTTATTAAATTATTATTCAAAACAAAAACCTCCTCAAAATAAACTAGAAAATATCTATTTTGCTTTTGAAAATTACTTAAGAAAAGAATTTTTTCAATCTATTAAAGGTTCAAAAATAGAGGATATTCCAACTAAATATAAAAAAAACTTCGATAAAGCCTTTAAAACAAAAATTAACAAAATTAAAGATAATATTGACAATCAAAAGATTTTTAATGCTGCGATTTCTGAAATAATTAAAAAATTAGAAATCGAAGAAACTTCTGATTACGAAGAAATGGATAATAAGAAAGAAGAAGATAAGAATAAAGAAGTAAGCAATAAAGATGAATCAGATCAAAAAAGAGAGTCAAAATTTGACGAAAATCAAGAAATGGCGATAGATACAAGTATTCCGGAACTCGATAATTTAGCAGATGAAAATGATAAAGACTCGAATGAAATTGAAATTGAAGAAACGTCCAACGAATCTGAGAAAAGAAAGAGGGCTAAAAATAGTTTTGGAGATCAAAAATATAAATTTTACACTAAAGAATTTGACGAAATTGTAGTCGCAGAAGATCTTGAATCAGAAGAAGAATTATTTAGATTGAGACAAAATCTAGATCAACAGTTGTTACAACTAAAAAGTTTTATATCAAAACTTGCTAATAAACTTCAAAGAAAGTTATTAGCTAAACAAAATCGATCTTGGGATTTTGATTTAGAGGAAGGCATGCTAGATACCTCGAAACTGTCTCGAATTATTATAGATCCTTTAAACTCTTTATCTTTTAAAAAAGAGAAAGAGACAGAATTTAAAGACACTTTAGTCACTATTCTAATAGACAATTCTGGCTCGATGAGAGGTAAACCAATTTCTGTTGCTGCAATTTGTGCTGATATTTTGTCTAGAACATTAGAAAGATGCTCAGTAAAAGTAGAAATTTTAGGGTTCACGACTAAACATTGGAAAGGTGGATCAAGCAGAGAACTATGGATGAAAAATGACAAGCCAAGATCTCCAGGAAGACTTAATGATTTAAGACACATTGTTTATAAGTCTGCTGACACACCTTGGAGACTGGCAAAAAAGAATATGGGATTAATGTTGAAAGAAGGACTACTTAAAGAAAATATTGATGGAGAAGCATTAAAATGGGCTTTTGAAAAAATGTCAAAAAGAAAAGAGGAGAGAAAAATTTTAATGGTAATTTCTGACGGTGCTCCAGTGGATGACTCTACGCTATCAACCAATTCAAGTGATTTTTTGGAAACAAATTTAAAAAATACTGTGCAATGGATTGAGAATAAATCAAACGTTGAACTACTTGCTATTGGCATAGGACACGATGTTACAAGATATTATAAGAAAGCTGTAAAAATTACTGATGTTCAAGATCTAGGTGATGTGATGATAAATCAGTTAACTGACTTATTCAAAGACGATAAGAGAGTCTTAAATTAATAATTTAAATTTTTAATTTTTAAATCTGTAAAGTCCTTAATTTTGTTAATCAATAACCTAAAAGGTATTAACATAATTAATGCCACTATAAGTTTTACTGCAAGATCACCAAGAGCTAAACTAAACCAAGGAATGCCTGTATTATAAAATGCTATTGAGAAAAAGAGAAAAGTATCAATTATTGATCCTAAAATTGAAGACGTTAGCGGAGCTACATACCAAGTTTTCTTTCTAAATAAATCAAATATACTTACATCCAGGTTTTGGGCAATAATAAATGCTGTAGCCGAACCTATAGCAATCCTAATTGATATAATATCTTCAAAATTAGTTGAAACAAACAACGTTAAAATAATTCCTATAAAAAAACCAATAAGAACAAGTCTTCGAGCGATTTTCTTTCCAAAAGCTCTGTTTGCTAAATCTGTAATTAAGAAAGTAATCGGGTAACTAAAAGCACCGTAAGTTAGTAGATTATCCAATTCATAGAACTTAACAGGAAATTGCACAAGATAATTGGAGCAAATTATAACTAAGCCCATGAAAAAGGATAATATAATAAACAATTTTCTTTTAGGGGCTGATAACATTATTTTTATTTTTGAGAAACTATTGAAAATTTTAATTTTTTAACTCTCTTAGATAAATTTTTTCTCTTTGCTGTTTTTAAAAACTTATCTAGTCCACCTTTGAAGTCAACTGTTCTAAGAGCGGCATTACTTACATTAAGTCTGATACTTCTCTTTAAAATATCACTTTTAAATGAAATTTTTTTAAGATTTGGCAAAAAACGTCTTTTAGTTTTGTTGTTAGCATGACTAACGTTATGACCCTTTAAAGGTAAAACACCAGTGAGCTCACATTTTTTTGTCATAATACTAGATGGTATAATTGTAAGCATTAATTTGGTCAAGGACTAATTATGAACCCGTGCCGACAATTTCACTTATATTTTTGATTTTTTCTTTTTCCAATATATCAATTAATTCACTTTTGATCTTTTTTACTATTCCCGGTCCCTCGTAAATCATACTAGTGTATAATTGTAATAGATTAGCTCCAGATTTTAACCTTTCATAAGCAGTCAAACCTGAATTTACTCCTCCGACTCCAATTATTAAAATTTCACCTTTAATTTCTTTATAAAACTTTTTTATTAAGTTGTTTGATATCTTTGTTAATGGTTCTCCAGATAAGCCTCCGGACTCATTTTTATATTTTCCTGTCAAATTTTCTCTATTTTTGTCTGTAGTATTTGAAATAATTACACCACTTATATTGAATCTTTTCATTAGCTCTATTATATGTCCTATTTCGTTGTCAGCTATATCAGGGGATACTTTCAGGATTAATGGTTTTTTTATTTTATTTTTTTTTACAAATTCAGTAATATTTTTTAAAAGATTTTGTAAAGTTTTTTTGTCATGAAAATCTCTTAAACCAGGGGTATTAGGTGATGAAATATTAATAGTTATATAATTTGCATGATTATAAATTTCTTTTATACACTTTAGGTAGTCATCAATTTTATTTTCACTATCTTTATTAGGGCCAACATTAATTCCTAGAAAATCTGTTGGAGAATTTTTTTGAAGTCTTTTAGAAACTTTTTCTAATCCATCATTATTAAAACCTAGTCTATTTATAAGAGCGCGATCATTCTCAAGTCTAAATACTCTTGGTTTTGGATTTCCATACTGCTGTTTTGGCGTGACAGTGCCTACTTCGATAAAACCAAACCCAAATTTAAACAACGAATTATAAACCTCTGCACTTTTATCAAATCCCGCTGCTAGTCCAATAGGATTCTTAATTTTAGTACCAAATATTTGTGTCTCAAGTATCGACTCATTTTCAACTGTAAATATTTCTTCAGGAAGAAAATTATACTTCAAAGACTTGATCGCTAAATCATGTGCCATTTCCGGATCTATTTTAAAAATAAATGGCTTAAGTATTGAAAACATCTAATTAATTTTATCTTTTATCAGTTTAACAGTTTCTTTCACACCAAAAAAGCTGACAAAAAATCCCATTCTTGGTCCATCTATATCTCCAAATAAAACTTGATAAATTAACTTAAACCAATCTCTGAGGTTTTTTTCATATCCATTATCTTTCCCTACTGAATATATAATAGTCTGGATTTCCTCTGGTGACATATTTTCGTTAATTTTTTCAATATTTACAGCAAGATTTTTTAACGCTTTTTTTTCTTGCTCATCAGGTGTTTTGTAAATTTTATTTGGTTTTAATTTGTCTTTAAAAAATTTTATAGCGTGTTCTGTAAGACCATCTAATATTCGATTGCTTTCTGGTCTCACATCTTTATGAAACCTATTAATAAATTTCCATAATGTTTTTTTATCGTCTGTATTACTTGATCCTACTAGATTTAAAAGCATAGAAAATGACATAACAATCTTCTCCTTAGGTGGTTCTCCATTATGAATATGCCAAACAGGATTTGATATTTGATCTTTCTCTTTTTGATCAGGAAATTTTTCTATAAGAGATAAATATTCATCAACAGCTTTTGGTACAACATCTGAATATAGCTTTTTTGCTCTTTTAGGATTTTGATACATATACAATGAAAGACTTTCAGGTGAGGCATAGTTAAGCCATTCTTCCAATGTAATGCCATTTCCTTTTGATTTTGAAATTTTTTCTCCTTTTTCGTCCAAAAAAAGTTCATAAGCAAATCCGCTAGGTGGAGTTTTGCCTAAAATTTTACAAACTTTACTCGATAATATGGCGCTCTCAGTAAGATCTTTACCATACATTTCAAAGTCTACATCAAAGGTAAACCATCTCATTGCCCAATCAACTTTCCATTGTAACTTACAATTCCCATCATAGATAGTTGTTTGAATTTTTTTATCACCATTGCTAAAAATAATCTTGCCTGTTTTTTTTTCAAGATTTAACATTGGAATTTCCAAAACTTTGCCGGTCTCCGGACACAAAGGTAAAAAAGGACAGTAAGTTTTTCTTCTTTCAGATCTTAATGTGGGTAAGATAATATTCATTATATCTTCATATTTTTCTGCTACTCTTTTAAGAGATTCATTAAAATTTCCATTTGTATAATTTTCCGTAGAGCTTTTAAAAGAAAATTCAAAGTTAAACTTTTTTAAAAATTGTTTAAGCATTGTATTATTATGTTCAGCAAAGCTTTTAAATTTTCCAAAAGGATCCGGAATATTGCTAAGGGGTTTTCCTATATTTTTTTTTAAAACCTCATTATTTGGAACATTATCGGGTACTTTTCTTAAACCATCCATATCGTCAGAAAAAGTAATTAACTCTGTATCGAATTTTTCAATATGACGTAATGCATTAATCATCATTGTAGTACGAGCCACTTCACCAAAAGTACCAATATGAGGTAAACCGCTTGGACCATAACCTGTTTGAAAGATAATTTTTTTTTTGTCTTAATTAATTCTTTTCTCTCTTTAATCAACTTTCTTACCTCCACAAAAGGCCAGGCAGAAGCTGATTGAATCACATTATTATCTAACATAATAGAGGTTTATAAAATTTTCTTTATAAAATACAGTTATTAATTTATTAAATACAGTTGAATTTTTTTAGTATTTAAATAGTCTGAATTTAATGTCATCAAATAAAACAGTTTTTTTCTTAATAGGTGTATTAATAACGATTTTGGGATTTTCTATGCTTATTCCTTATGTTATCCAAATTTTACTAAAAGAAAATAGTCACAGTTTTATAGGTTCATCGTTTGTTACGATTTTTGTTGGTATTTTATTTATTCTTTCGAATTTAGAAAAGCAATTTAAATTAAATCTACAACAGACTTTTTTATTTTCAGCTTTAGCTTGGTTTCTAATTGCAGTGTTTGGAAGTTTACCGTTTTTATTATCTCCAATACCATTTTCAATTAGTGAGGCTTTTTTTGAGAGTATGTCAGGTATTACTACAACCGGTGCAACAGTTATTACCAATTTAGATGAAACTCCTAAAAGCATTTTATTATGGAGAGCCATAATGCAATGGTTGGGGGGCATAGGAATTATTGTTATGGCAATTACAATTCTTCCTTTGTTAAAAGTAGGTGGAATGCAACTCTTTAAAATGGAAGGTCCACTATCGACAGAAAAAATTTTACCTAGAACTTTAGAGGTAGCAACAATACTAATTATAACTTATTTTGTTTTGACCTCTCTATGCGCTTTCTTTTATTGGTTGTTTGGTATGTCTATTTTTGACAGCGTAGCTCACTCTATGACTACTTTAGCAACTGGCGGTTTTTCCACTCATAATGACTCGATTGGTTTTTTTAGTAATTCGAATATAGAAATTGTAGCAAGTGTTTTTATTATTTTAGGAAGTATACCTTTCATATCATATCTTAAGTTTATAAAGGGAAATAGAAAAATTTTTGTAGAGGATATCCAAATTAAAGGTTTAATTAATATTCTATGTTTTTCAATTTTGATAATGTTTTTTTATCTTTTTATAATAAGTGATGAGACATCAATTTTAGATAATTTTAGAATTTCATTTTTTAATGTCATATCTATTCTATCAGGAACTGGTTATGTTACTGATGACTTTGGTTTGTGGGGGAAATTTTCTTTAATATTTTTTCTCTTTTTAATGTTTATCGGGGGATGTGCTGGATCAACAGCGTGTGGAATAAAAATATTTAGACTTCAAATGTTGTTAGTTTTTTTAAAAAATCAAATAAAAAAGTTAATTTCACCTAATAGCGTAATAATTGTTAAATATAATAATCAGAAAATTTCTGATGATTTTATGAAATCTGTCATTACTTTTATTTTTTCATTTTTGTTAATTTTTTTTATTATTGCATTAATGCTATCTTTAACAGGGTTAGATTTCTTAACAGCTATTTCTGGGGCAGCTAGTGCAATTTCAAATGTAGGTCCTGGATTAGGTGATATAATAGGTCCAGATGGTAATTATAAAAATATTCCAGATGTTTCTAAGTGGATTTTAGCTTTTGGTATGTTGTTAGGTAGATTAGAATTATTTGCTATTTTAGTTTTATTTTTTCCTTCATTTTGGAGAAATTAAATTATGGAAATATATAAAAAACAATCAATGTCAGAAACTTTCTCTGTTTATTTTGATCAGAGAATGACCAAAATTTTGTTATTAGGGGCTATTAGTGGGTTTCCTTGGGTAATAATTGGAAGTAGCTTAAGCCTTTGGTTGAAAGAAGACGGTTTAAGCAGGAGCACTATTGGTTGGGCTGGTTTAATTTTTGCTGTTTATGCATTTAATTATCTGTGGGCTCCAATTATTGACAGAATAAGAATACCTTGGCTAACAAATAAAGTGGGGCATAGGCGTGGGTGGATTATATCTATGCAAACTATAATTTTAATTTGTTTAATTTGTTGGAGTTTAATTAACCCAACAGCAAATTTAGCCCTAGTGATTAGTATTGGTTTAATTATAGCCATAGCTTCTGCAACCCAAGACATAACGGTCGATGCTTTACGAATAGAGCAAATTGGTGAACACGAAGGAAAATCAATGCAAGCTGGTGCAGCGATGGCGGTTGTTGGTTGGTGGACAGGTTATAAATTGGGTGGTGTTGTTTCTTTAAATGCTGCTGAATATTTTCAACAACTTGGTTTTGAAAATTATTGGCAAATTACATTTTTAGTTTTGGGTGTAATAATAATTTGTTGCAATATTGGTTTAATGTTTGTGAACGAGCCTCCCCCCACTGAAAGAGTAAAAAGGCAAAGAGAAACTGACAAAATGATAGAAGGTAAATTTGGATCTTCAAATTTAATTACTAAAGTTTTTGCATGGTCGACTAGTACAGTAACAGGTCCAGTAATAAGTTTTTTCAAAAAAAATGGTTTTAATATTGCTTTAGCAATTTTAGGTTTTGTTTTTCTTTTTAAAATTGGAGAAGCTTTTTTAGGTAGAATGTCAGTGATTTTTTATAAAGAAATTGGATTTACCAAATCTGATATTGCGCTTTATTCAAAAGGACTTGGTTGGATAACTACTGTCCTTTTTACTTTACTTGGGGGTTTATTTGCTATTCGTTCTGGTGTTATAAAAGCTATGTTTGTATCAGGAATGTTAATGGCCTCTACAAACCTATTGTTTTCATTACTAGCTTGGTCTGGAAAATCTGAATTATTATTTGCAATCGCAGTTATATTTGACGATATGGCTGCAGCTTTTGCAACAGTTGCTTTTGTTGCTTTCATTTCCTTACTCGTTGATAGAACTTATACTGCCACACAATATGCCCTCCTTGCATCAATAGGAACTGCTGGTCGAACTACCTTAGCATCTTCATCCGGGGCTATGGTCGACTGGCTAAATGGAGATTGGGGAATATTCTTTATCTTAACGGCAATAATGGTAATACCGTCCCTTATATTTCTTTACATGATAAAAGATAAGTTAAAATTGAATGACTAAATACTTAACAAATAATTTTCCTATAATTAATCTTCATAAGAAACCATCTACTAAATCTGAGATTGTGACACAAATGATTTATGGAGATAGTTTTTCAATGTTAAAGAAAAGTAAAAAGTGGATCAAAATTAAAATTAAAGAAGATAATTACAAAGGTTATGTATTAAATAAAAAGTATTCATATTTTTTAAAACCAACTCACAAAGTATCTATTTTGAAGACCAAAATTTATGAATTACCTAATAAAAAAAAAGGATCTGGAGAATTAACTTTTGGCTCAAAAATAAAAGTTACAGGCGAAAAAGCAAAATTTTTAAAATTTGATAAAGGTTGGGTGAGTAAGAAAAATGTAAAGCCTTTATCATTTAGACTAAAAAATCCATTTGAGCAAATAAGTATTTTTAAAAACGTGAGATATAAATGGGGAGGCAAATCTTTTAAAGGAATCGACTGCTCAGCTTTAGTTCAAGTATTTATAAACTTTAATAAAAAATACTGCCCGAGAGATGCTAAAGATCAAGTAAAATTTTTTAAAAGAGATGTTAAATTAAATAAAATTAAAAAGAGTGATATTATTTTTTGGAAGGGTCATGTTGCAGTTGCTCTATCAAATAAAAAACTTATTCATGCCTATGGGCCAATGAAAAAAACAGTTATTATGGGAATTAATCAAACTATTGAAAAAATAAAACAAACTGCAAATTTAAAAGTAATTGGAATTAAAAGACCTTAGAAAAACAAAGGCAGCCTCAGTCTCCCTCAGCTGCCCTTAAGAACAATTTAAATGATTCGGACTTCCATCTTAAGACTCTTTTTAGTTGTATGTGGATACTTTTTTTTGAGATTACTGTTTTTCTAAAATCATAATACCGTTCCAAAAGCTCGGATGGCAATGATTATTCGCTGTTTTGATTTCTTTTAATACTTTAAATTTTGAATTTGTTTTATTTAAAAAATCCTTAGTTCCTTTTTCAACTTCAAGAAAGTTTATATCATCAATCAAAACTATTGACCCCTTATCTAAAAAATTGTTTGCTATTTCAAGATTTTCATACTGATTTTTATAAGAGTGTTCTCCATCATAATAATAAAAACTTACTTTTTCATTTTTTTTTTCAAAATTTTTAAAAAAAGTTTTGTAATCATCATTATAAAAAAAATGTTTTTGTTTATTTTGATATTTACTAAAATTGGAATAAAATTCATTTTTAGGCCCGTCAAATTGAGAGAAATTATCAACCCCTATTACTTTACATGAGGTATCTATCATTCCAGAAATTAAAGTGAATCCCTTCCAGCATCCAATATTTAAATAAATTTGATTATCGGATAAACTCTGACAAATTTGGTTTACTAGATGGCCAATTGCATAAGTGGACATACTATCAATTTTTAGTAAAGCCCTCTTTAATTTAATATTTTCAAAATTATTTTCTATAATACAATTACTAAAAGTAAATTTTTTATCTAAGCCTATTAACTTATAAAGTCCTTTTTTAAATCTAAATAAATATGCTTTCCTATAATTGTCACTAGGTTTAATGTTAAAATTAATCTTTTTAAATATGTTTTCTATATCCATTTATTTCTTCTTCTTATCTTTTTTGTCTGGTGACAGCAATGTGATGTAAGTAATTTTTACAAGACTTAAGAGCAAGTTATAAAAAGTGGCGGAGAGAGAGGGATTCGAACCCTCGAAACGGTTTCCCGTTTACACGCTTTCCAAGCGTGCGCCTTCAACCACTCGGCCACCTCTCCTAGATTTTATTTAAAGTTTAATCTTAATTTTTCTATTTTTGAAAGACAACTTTTTTTTGGGTGAAGTAAATCAAAAAATTCAGACTCATTACAACCTAATTTTCTAGGATCAAAAGAACCTATAACATTAATTTTATTTTCTTTTGCAATTTCTTTTGCCCTCTTTTCAACTACCATCATCGCTTCTACTACTATTAAATAATCATTTTTCCAAACTTCCGGATGATAAGGAGATAATAAAAAGATTATATCGAAATTCTTCTCAAAATATTTAATATATTGTGTAAGAATAAATACTGCATTTTCATCAATATGACTATTTTTTTCAATCTTATAATTTGCAAATCCTTTTTCTATAAAACTTTTTGGATTCAAAAACTTTCTATCTGGCTTAATAATACTTCCATCATAAAGAAGAATTGGTAATTTTTGTTTTTTATTCAAGTTATTTATAAAGCTTAATGAATTGTTTTTCTCTTTGATATTTTTAAGTGACTGAACAAAATAATTGAAATTAAATAAGTTTTTAATTCGTAAATTATTATAAAGATTTTTTTTCATTTTTTCTTCATTTGAATTTGTAATTTTTTTTATTATAAAATTATAATCATCGATATTTCTATACCATCTGTTGTCTTTGTTAAGATTTAGCGTCCAAGGATGAATAGATATAAATATTTTTTTCCTCTTTTTATTTTTAAGATTTATATTTTTTGATAGCGCTATATAATCTTCTAAAACTCCTCCACTTATTCCAAAATTTAATATCGACTTGCAAGTAGTACTAAAAACTTTTTCTTTACCTTCAAGATTTATTGGTCTTACATGGCTAGAGCCAAATATAATACAATCAACTTTATTAATATTCTTCGTGAAAGATTTTGCTAAATCTCTATCATTAAACAATCCCTCTTGTATGATTACACCGTTTTTATTTTTTACTAATTTATCTACTACCTCATTAACGTTAAGTTTTTTATCATTTAATACTTTAAATTTTTCAGGATAAATTTTACTTGGGTCTACATTGAAATTAACAAATAAAACACTTGTAGAAATAATTAAAAAAATAATGAAAAAAACCTGTAAATATGTTTTATGGTAAGAATTTTTTTTCATATGTATAATTTAAAACTCAAAATATAAAAATTCATTTGTATTTGAAACAAGCATTATAGAAAATATGAAAGCTAAAGCAAAAATTAATCCCCATATTTTTTGTGGCTTCCATTTAATAAATATGTTTTTATTTTTTCTCAACATCTTATTTTCAGCATTAAAAGAACTTCTATTTTCGTTGAAAATAAAATCCTGTGTATTTGGAAAATAAAAAATAACTGCTAGTAAGATTATTATACCAAATACCCCTTGGTAAGTATTTATGGCAAATTCCCCAATTCTAAACATATCAAAGAATTGGATTCCATTAAAACCAAGCATAGCTCTTAAGATCTCAGAGGCACTGCTCATATCACTAGCTCTAAAAAGTACAAATGAAAAAGTTACCAACGTAAACACAAGCAATTTTTTAAATAAATCTAAAAGAAAATTATTTTTAAATTTAAGTTTTAAATAATTCTTTGAAAAGTTTTGCCAAATATTAAAAATTACAATATAAAAACCGTTTAACAACCCAAATAAAATATAATTCCATCCAGCACCGTGCCATAAACCAACGCAAAAAAAAGCGAACATTGTTGGTATAACTAGACTAAAAATAAATGTCACTGTCGTGTTTGAACTAAAATTAAATGAATATCTCGTCAGATTCAGTGAAATTGGTAAATATATATAATTTCTTATTAATCTTGTTAAAGTAATATGCCAGTATTTCCAGAATTCAGAAATATTTTTAGATTTGAAAGGAGATGCAAAGTTTATTGGCAAAGTGATCCCAAATAACAAAGCGATGCCCAATGCCATATCTGTGTAACCAGAGAAATCAAAATAAAGTTGTAGCATAAAAGCTGTTGCGCCTCCCCAGGCTTCGAAAAAAGTTAATAATAATCCGTTAGCGGAAGCAAAAAATATAGGGTCAGAGTACAATGCAACATTATCTGCAATAACGATCTTTTTAAATAAACCTATTACAAATGTTGTTAAGCCAATTGAAAAATTATTTATTGTAAAATTTCTAGTTAAGTTATTTTCAAATTGAGGCATCATTTCTTTGTGATGTACTATGGGACCAGCTATTAACTGAGGAAAAAAAGTTACAAATAAAAAATACTTTGTAATGTTAAACTTTTCAACTTTTTTAAGATAAGTATCGACGAGAAAAGTAATTTGTTGAAAGGTAAAAAATGATATTCCCAAAGGTAAAATTATCTTCGTCAGCGTAAAGTTATTTCCTGTTAAATGATTGATATTTTCTAAGAAAAAATTTGCATACTTAAAGTAACCTAAAATAATTAAGTTCACTAAAATACCCGCTGTTAAGACTATTCGGCTTTGTTTACGATTTAAGATATTTGCAAAAAATAAATTTACCAATATTGAAGCTGTTATCAATATAAGGTATTTGAAATTCCACCACCCATAGAAAAATAAAGACGCGAATATCAGCCAATATATCATTAGCCTATGACTTTTAAGTTTGCTGACTAAGAAATATATGGCGAGAGTTAAAGGTAGAAAAATGAATATAAATTCAAAAGAATTAAAGTACATTATTGAGTTTTCAACTTAATTTTTTTTGAAATCAAATTTAAAAGACCAGAAATATTTTTTAAATCAAAAGCTTCTGAAGTTTTAATTTTAATTTTAAAAAATTTTTCTAAATTTAAAATTATTCTCACATTTGAAATACTATCCCATTCTTCAAAATCATTTGCAGTTTTTTGAGATGAGATGCTTTCTAAATCCACTTTTAAAGTATGCGATATAATTTTGAAAGTTTCTTTTTTAATTCTCTCGTTATTCATTTTCTTATAATTGTTAATTACTAGTATTTATACTATAAATTTATTAATGAAAAGAGAATTAATAAATCGAATAAGCAACTATTGGAAAGATCAGGCCCATGAAATTTTTTGGTATAACTCTCCAAAAAAAATATTTGAGTTTAATAAGTCAAAAAAAATATTCAATTGGTATCCTAAGGGTAAAACAAATGTTTGTTTTAATTGTTTAGACTTAAATATTTTGAGAGGATTAAATAATAAAGTTGCAATACATGAGATAAATTCACAAGGCGAAATAGAAAGTTACACATATGATAAATTATTTAAAATCGTTAATAATTTCTCTGGATTATTAAAAAATAATTTTAACAGGAGAATTAAAAAAGTAATGATACATTCTTCTGCATCAATAGACTCAGCAGTGTGTATGCTTTCTTGCAGTAGAATTGGAATTACACATAATGTAATTTTTGAGGATTTAGAAGCTGAAGCAATTGAAAAAAGAATCAATCTATTTAAACCAGATATATTTATTAGCAATACCAGTTCAACTAGATTCACTAATGTAATTTTACCGATCTTAAAAAAATTTCAAAAATTAAAAATAATTTACTTAAAAAAACAAAATATTAAAAATGCTAAAGTTTTAGAAATTGATCTGAAAAAAATAAAAGAATCCAAGGTCGCGTGTAGTAAAATTGAAAGTACAAAAAATTTTTTTGTTCTTTTCACATCCGGTTCAACTGGATTACCAAAAGGTATTGTTCACTCTACAGGTGGATATTTAACCTTCACAAAATATACATGTAAAAAAAATTTTGGGATGCAAACAGACTCGGTTGTGCTTACAGCCTCTGATGCAGGATGGATTAATGGTCACACTTATGCTCTTTACGGACCGCTATTATTTGGAGCTACAACAATATTGCTTGAAAAACCATCTATAATTTTAAATGAAGAAATTTTTAAAAAAATTCTTTTAAAATTAAATCCAACTATTGTTTACTTGCCAGTTACATTAATCAGAATTTTAAGATCGTTAAATTCCAAAAAAATTACGAGTAAAAGTGTAAGGTCTCTTGGTTCAATGGGTGAACCTTTAGCACCAGAAGTTGCTAAATGGTATTCAAAAAATTTTAGTTTAAGCAATAAACCTATTGTTAATACTTACTTTCAAACAGAAACAGGTGGAATAATATGTTCTCCAAAGTTTGACGATAAAATATCTAAAGTCAAATTTGGCACTGTAGGCAAACCTTCAAAAATTTTCGGTATTAAATTAATTAAAAATAAATCTTTAAAAAAAAAAGAAGTAGTAATTTCAAATCCATGGCCGGGTTGTATGTCAAATGTGTTAAATGGGACTAAAGTTTGGAAAAAATACTGGGATAAAGATAATAACTTTAAACTATTTGATTCTGCTAGTTACGATAAATTTGGTAACTTAATAATTCACGGTAGAACAGATGATGTTATCAATATCAGAGGTCATAGAATTGGGTCTGCTGAAATTGAGTCAATTTTACTTGAGAATAAAAATATAGTTGAAGCTTGTGCAGTAGCTATTGAAGATGAATTAGAGGGATCAATTTTAAATATATTTATAGTGACAAAAAATAACAAAAAATTGTTTTTTAATAATTTAAAAAAAACATTAATTTCTAATTTTGGTACTTATGCAATTCCAAAATCTATATATAATTTAAAAGAGTTGCCTAAAACAAAAAGCGGAAAAATTTTAAGAAGACTTTTAAGAGACTTGGTTATGAAGAAAAAAAATTTAGGGGATTTAAGTACAATGATAAATAAAAATCAAGTAAAGGAAATAAAGAAAAAAATTTACAAAAATTAATTTTTTAATAAAATTTCTTTGAGTTGTTTTATAAAATCTGAATTAGTAGGTAAATTATTTTTTTTCATACTTCTTTGAATGGAGTCATAATTAATTTTTATATAATCAATTTTTGAAATTAGACTTTTAGAATTTCTTTCAGCAACAAATATTCCTTTTAAATTTCCAATTATATGTTCTATTTCTTTAAAAATAATGATTGGTCTTTCTCTTGAAAGCGCCTCTAAAACTACCATTGGATACCCCTCTGTATATGAAGGTAAAATCATAATATCGTTTTTGTCATATAAATTAATTAGTTCTTTTTGATTATTGAGAATATTTATGACTTCAATATTCTTATAATTATTTATAGGTTTATAAAAATCTTTTTCTGCACCAATCAATGTCAAATTTATTTCTGGTAGATCTTTAATAATTTCAAGTAAAGAAAATATTCCTTTTTCTTTTCTGATCCTTCCTACATAAATTAACTTACGCTTTTCAAAACTAGGAGTCGTTATATTTTGTTTCCAAGAATGATCTAATTGAGAAGGGGAAACGGTGAACCCCCTTTCATTTCTCAGAATGAATTTTCTACAGCTTATCAAAGTTGATATTTTTGACGCTATTGAAAACATAAGATGATAAATTATATAACCTAAAAAACCCAAAATTATTTTGTATTCTTCATAGCCATTACTTCTTAAATATAGAAATGGCTTTTTTCCAAAACATCTCAAAAAAATACAGGCTGTTAAAGTGTATGGCGATAAAGATATCATCAAAAATTGAGTATCCTTTTGTTTGGAAGACTTTATGATTTCAATAATGTAAGTAAATAAATTTGAAAAAATACTAACAAATCTAATTTTAATTTTATGAGCCCTTGGTATTAGGGTTTTTTTTGCTATTACTTTAATATCATAATACTTTTCCAGTCCTTCTGGAGTAGATTTCATGTCTAAATTATCACAAAAAAAATTACCGTTATTTGAATATATTTTTTCACTCGAAATAATAAATAGTTTTTTTTTCATGTTTCTTTATTTATCTTTAAGACACCTATAAATGCCTCTTGAGGAATTTCAACTTTGCCAAATTGTTTAGATCTCGCTTTACCCTTTTTTTGTTTCTCTAGTAGTTTTCTTTTTCTGTCCGTGGCCCCACCCCCATGAATTTTGGTAAGAACATCCTTTTTAAATCCTTTAATAGACTCTCTAGCAATTATTTTTCCACCGATAGCGGCTTGCACAGGTATCATAAAATTATGTCTTGGGATTAAATCTTTTAGCTTCTCGCAAACCTGTCTTCCAGTTTTTTGTGCAAACTCTTTATGTATAATCATTGCAAGTGCGTCCACTGCTTCTCCATTCACAAGTATCCCAAGTTTTACGAGTGCCCCCTCTCTATAGCCTGATATTTCATAGTCGAAGCTTGCATACCCGCTAGAAACTGATTTAAGTCTATCATTAAAATCAAACACTACTTCGTTTAATGGTAGGTCGTAGGATAAAACTGCTCGCTTACCAGAATAACTTAAATTAGTTTGAATGCCTCTTTTGTCTTGGCATATCTTTATTATTGATCCTAGATACTCATCAGGTGTTATAATTGTAGACTTNATCCAAGGCTCCTCTATTTTTTCAATTTGTGTAGGATCGGGCATATTACTAGGATTTTGCAAATCAATAATTTCACCTTTAATTTTNTGAACTTTATATATTACGCCTGGCGTGGTGGTTATCAAATTTACATCAAATTCTCTCTCCAGTCTTTCAGTAATAATTTCAAGATGTAGTAAGCCTAAAAAGCCACATCTAAAACCCAATCCTAGGGCACTAGAAGATTCAGGCTCGTATGAAAAACTTGCATCGTTAAGTTTAAGTTTTGCTAAACCATCTTTTAATTTCTGAAACTCAGAACTATCTACAGGAAAAAGTCCACAGAATACTACAGGTTTACTTGGTTTAAATCCTGGCAAAGGGTCTTTAATAGGATTTGTGGCATCACATATTGTGTCGCCTACTTTTGTTTCTGATAAAGATTTAATTCCTGTTATTATAAATCCAATTTCCCCNGAATTAAGCTCATTCACATCAATAGGTTTAGGAGTGAAAACACCAACTTTTTCTATTACATGTTCTTGATTGTTGGAAAGTAATTTTATTTTCATATTCTTTTTAATTTTTCCATCAATAACTCTAACTAAAATAACAACACCTAAATAACTATCATACCAACTGTCTACTAATAAACATTTGAGTTGTTCGTCTTTTTTTCCTTTAGGTGATGGTAGATTATTAATGATAGCTTCAAGGATATCGTCAATACCTTCACCAGTTTTACCTGAGCATGAAATTGCATTTGAAGTTTCAATACCAACAACATCTTCAATTTCTTTTTTTGTCTTTTCAATATCTGATGCTGGTAAATCGATTTTATTTAAAATCGGAATAACCTCGTGATTAATTTCAAGAGCCTGATAAACATTTGCTAAAGTTTGAGCCTCAACTCCTTGAGTGCTATCAACTATTAGAAGTGATCCCTCACAAGCTGAAAGAGAACGACTAACTTCGTATCCAAAATCTACGTGTCCAGGAGTATCAATTATATTAAGNATATATTCTTTGCCATCTTTGGAATTGTACTTTAATTTTACTGTTTGTGCTTTGATTGTTATTCCTCTTTCTCTTTCAATATCCATTGAGTCGAGAACTTGTTGTTTCATTTCACGATCTGTTAAACCGCCGCATTTATGAATTATTCTATCCGCAATAGTTGATTTACCATGATCAATATGCGCAATTATTGAAAAATTACGAATTCTATCTATGTCTGACATTATGATCTGATATTCCCGCCAGTTTTAGTTTCTACTTCTTTAATGATTTTTTTGCTAATTTGACTCAAATCATTGTCGGAAAGAGTTCTGTCCTCTGCTTGTAATGAAACATTAATTGCTATGGATTTTTTATCAGGTGGTAAATTTCCACCTTCAAAGACATCAAATATGTTTACCGATCTGATATTTCTATCTAGGTCTTTTATAATCTTATTTAATCTACCTACTTGATAATTTTTATCAATTACAAAAGCAAAATCTCTCTCAGAAATTTGGAAGTCAGAGAATTTGAAATTTTCTTTCAAGACCCTCATCTTTTTATCTGGTTTTGGAATATTATCTAAAAAAATTTCAAATCCATAAATATTTTTTTCTTTATAATCTAATTTAGAAATAATTGATGGATGAATTTCTCCGAATTGAGCCAATAATATTCCATCATTTTTAAAGTTTACTGAACCTGATCTTCCTGGATGGTAACAGTTTTTTGATTTGTCACTAATTATTAAATGATCTTCATTAATTCCCATTTCCGTTAAAGTTTTTATTACATCTGTCTTCATATCAAANATATCTACATTTCTAGTTTTTTCGGACCAGCTTTTTTTATTTATTTGTCCTGATTTGACTGCTCCTATTACAGTTTTTTGTTCTCCAGGTTTTTTTCCATAAAAAACTGGTCCAATTTCAAATAAAGAAATGTCTTGAAATCCTCTGTCATGGTTTTTTTTTAAATAGAAAAGTAAATTTGAAAATATCGACCTTCTTAATACATTCAATTCGTTTGAAATTGGATTAATTATAAAAATTGGATTTGTACTGTCATTAGTCAAATCGTCAATTTTTTGATCCGTGAATGACCAGGTAACAGCTTCAAAATACCCTTTATTGGAAATAGATCGTTGACCAAGGTGAAATAATTTTTGTTGGAAGTTAAGTGTTTCTTTGATTCTTATCTTTTCAGGTTCTACAAGATTTATCTTATCAAATCCTGTTATTCTGATTAGTTCCTCTATTAAGTCTATTTCCTGATCTACGTCTGGTCTCCATGTTGGGATAAGCACCTTAAGAGTTTTTTTACCTGATTTAGTTAAAAACCCGAGGGAATTTAATATTTTTTTTATTTCACTTTCTGTTATCGAAAATCCTATTATTTTTTTAAATTTACCTACCTCAAGATCAATTGATTTATTTTTATATTCTTTTTTTCCTGAAATATTAAACTTGCTTGCCTCACCTCCACAAATTTTTAAAATTAAATCTGTAGCAATTTTCAAGCCATCGATCATTGAATTGGGATCTATTCCTCGTTCAAACCTATATTTAGCATCAGTCTCGATACCTAGTAATTTTGAGGTTTTTCTTATTGATGACGGAAGAAAATAAGCTGACTCTAATAAAATATTTGTCGTATCTATTTCTGTTCCAGATCTTGTACCGCCAATAACACCTCCTAAGCCTAAAACTCCACTTTTATCAGCTATAACACACATATCTTTTTGAAGAGTATATTTTTTATCATCAAGAGCCATAAAACTTTCACCCTTTTTTGAGTTTCTGACAATAATTTCTTTGTCAATCTTATNAGCATCATATGCGTGTAAAGGCCGATTTAAATCAAACATAACGTAATTAGTAATATCTACTACTGCTGAAATTGGTTTAAGACCCAAGGAATTAATTTTATCTTTCAGCCACTTAGGACTTTCTTGATTTTTTATTCCTTTAATTAAACAACTTCCAAACGCTTGGCAGCCTTGGTTTTTNTCTTTAGTTATAGAAATTTTAATATTCTGATTATTTTTTTGATTAATCTTATCTTTTTTTAAATTTAATAATTTACCAACTCCAGCGGCTGCTAAATCTCGAGCTATTCCTCTAATTCCTAAACAATCAGGGCGGTTAGGGGTTATGGATAGATCAATAACTTTTTCACTAGAACTTTTAAAAAAATTTTTACCTATTTTATTAGACATATTTTTAAGCTCTATAATTCCAGCACTTTCCTCTGATAAATTAAGTTCATTTTCAGAACAAAGCATTCCCCTTGACTCTACACCCCTAATTTTGGCTATTTTTAATTTCATTTTTGATTTGGGTATTGTAGCTCCAGGAGGAGCATAAACTGTGACTAAACCATCTCTTGCATTATCTGCGCCACAGACAACTTTGACAACTGAAGACCCGCCAGTTGTCACATCACAAAGCTTTAGCTTATCCGCATTCGGATGCTTTTCNGTTTTTAATATTTTTGCGATTTTAAATTCTGACAAATTACCAGAGCCTTCTTTTATGCCTTCAACTTCTAACCCAATATTTGTTAATTTTTCAATAATTTCATTTATACTAGCTTTTGTATTTAAATGATCTTTTAACCAAGATAATGTTAGGATCATCTGCTCAATCCTCTATAATTNGTTGGAACATCTAATGGGTCGAAACCAAAATGATTAAGCCATCTGTAATCAGTTTCAAAAAATGCTCTTAAATCATTTATTCCATATTTAAGCATTGCAAGACGATCGATGCCCATTCCAAAAGCAAAGCCCTGATACTTATTAGGGTCAACTTTAGTATTTTTTAAAACATTAGGATGAACCATTCCACAACCTAAAATCTCCAACCATTTATCACCTTCTCCAATTACAATTTTACCGTTCTCAATTTTGTAGCCAATATCTACCTCTGCAGATGGTTCTGTGAATGGAAAATGGCTAGGTCTAAATCTCATTTTAATTTTCTTAACCTCAAAAAACTCTCTTATAAAATAGTTTAGACATCCTTTAAGATGCCCCATGGTTATATTTTTATCTACATGTAAACCCTCTAATTGGTGAAACATAGGTGCGTGAGTTTGGTCGCTGTCACATCTATATGTTCTACCAGGCACAATAATTTTAAATGGTGGTTTGTTATTAAGCATAGTTCTTATTTGAACAGGGGAAGTGTGCGTTCTTAATAATGTTTTTTTATCTTTATCAAGATAAAAGGTGTCGTGCATATCTCGTGCAGGATGATTTTCGGGTGTATTTAAAGCTGTAAAATTATTATGTTCAGTCTCTACATCAGGGCCCTCAGCTACTGAAAAGCCTATCTCAGAAAAAATAGAAGATATTTCGTCAATAACTTGAGAGACAGGATGAATTTTACCGTGTTGGATAGATCTAATTGGTAAGGTAATATCTATTTTTTCATCTTTAAGTTTCTGGTTTATCTCAAGATTTTCAAAATCTTTTAATTTTTTTTCTATTTTAGATGTTAGCTGATCTTTTATTATATTTAATTCCTTAGCAAAATTTTTTCTTTCTTCAGGATTAAGTGAACCCATTTTTTTAAATTGCAGAGATATAGATCCATTTTTTCCGAAAAATTCTGATTTCAAATTTTGTAGATCGTCTTTATTTTTGATCGATGAAAATTTAACNTCAAAACTGTTTAAAATATTTTTAAGATCACTCATAAATTTTGATTCTTCTATAATTTATAAGATAAATCAAAGCCCTTAATTAGTTAAGGGATGATTGAACTTTTTTTACAATAGATTTGAATACTTCTGGGTTATTATAAGCTAGTTCTGCCAATACTTTTCTATCTAACTTGATTTTTGACTTAGCCAAACCATTAATAAATCTTGAATATGTTAAGCCTTCAGTTCTCACGCCGGCATTAATTCTCTGAATCCACAAAGATCTAAAATCTCTTTTTTTAGCTTTTCTATCTCTGTAAGCATATTGCATCGCTTTTTCCATCGCTTGTCTTGCAACACGAATGGTATTTTTTCTTCTGCCGTATTGACCTTTTACAGCCTTAAAAACTTTTTTATGTTTCGCTTTACTTATTACTCCACGTTTAGTTCTTGCCATTCTATCCTCTTAAATTATAAGGCATATACGATTTTACTATCTTTGAGTCTTGTTTTGACATTATCGTAGTCCCCCTTTGTTTCCTTATTTGATTATTAGTTCTTTTAATCATACCGTGTCTTTTATTTGCCTGAGGCATTTTTACTTTACCTCTAGCAGTTAATCTAAATCTTTTTTTTGCAGAGCTTTTAGTTTTTAATTTTGGCATAATTTACTGGGGTTATATATACATTACCTTTTTTTTACAAGACGCTAATATTCAAGATTAATTGGGCTGAATTATCATTATCATTTGTCTGCCTTCAAATTTAGGATGTGTTTCTACCTTACCAATATCTTTTGTATCTTCGATAATTCTTTTCATAAGATCTTTTCCTAATTCGANATGTTGCATTTCTCTTCCTTTGAACTTTACTGTAAACTTGACTTTATCACCTTTTGTAATAAATTTTTTAGCATTTTTAATTTTGAATGTGTAATCATGTATTTCTGTACCAGGTCTTAATTTAATTTCTTTTAGAGATACCACTTTTTGTTTTTTTTTTGCCTGATTAGCTTTTTTTTGTAAATCATATTTGTATTTTCCCATATCCATAATTTTACAAACAGGCGGATTAGCATTTGGTGAAATTTCAATTAGATCTAAACTTTCATCTTTCGCCATTTGAATAGCTTGTTTCAATTGCATTACTCCTAAATTATTTCCTTCACTTCCAATTACTTGAACATCTAAAGCTTTGATACGCTCATTTGCTTTTGGCCCTTGAGGTTTGCTTCTTCTCTGAAAATAGTTTGGTTTAAAATTTGACACTTAATTAGCTGGCATCTTATTTGATTTAACAATACGATTGATTAATTCTTCTCTTTTAAATGTTTCTTGTTTATCNGATCCTAANGTTCTTACAGTAACAGTCTTATCATTCTCTTCTTTTTTTCCACATACCAAGATCATTGGAACTTTAGCTAAAGAATGTTCNCTAATTTTATAACTAATTTTTTGATTTCTTAAATCCACTTCACATTTTATACTCTCTTTAAACAGATCTTCAAATAACTTTTTTGCATAATTATTATTATCTTCAGCTATAGAACATACTACTGCTTGTGAAGGTGATAGCCAAAAAGGAAGTTTGCCAGCATAATTTTCAATTAAAATACCTATAAACCTCTCTAGAGAACCGAATAGAGCTCTATGTAACATAACGGGAACTTGCTTTTCTCCTAACTTATTAACATAAGAGGCTCCAAGTCTTCCTGGTAAGTTAAAATCAACTTGTAATGTTCCACACTGCCAATCTCTACCTATAGCATCTTGTAAAACAAATTCGATTTTTGGGCCGTAAAATGCTCCCTCTCCTTTATTTATCGAATATTCAAGTTTTGATTTTTTAATTGCAGTTAACAATGCGGCCTCTGATTTGTCCCAAATTTTATTGTCACCAACTCTTTTTTCAGGCCGATCAGAATATTTTAAAATAACTTTTTCAAAACCAAGATTTTTATAAATATCTATTATTAAATTCGTAACACTCAAACATTCTTGAGTTATTTGATCTTCTGTANAAAATATGTGTGCGTCGTCTTGAGTGAAAGCTCTAACTCGAAGTAATCCGTGCAAAGCTCCTGAGGGTTCATATCTATGTACCTTTCCAAATTCAGAAAGTTTTAATGGAAGGTCACGATAACTCTTTAGACCTTGATTAAATATTTGAACNCAGCCTGGGCAATTCATTGGTTTTATTGCAAAAACTTTTTCATCTGGAGTTTCAGATGTATACATATGTTCCGCAAATTTTTCCCAGTGACCAGATTTTTCCCATAAAGTTTTGTCTAACAATTCAGGTGTATTGATCTCTTTGTAGCCATCTAATCTTTGCCTAAATCTCATATATTCAACAAGTCTTTGGAATAAAATCCATCCCTTTTCATGCCAAAATACAGATCCTGGGCTTTCCTCTCTAAAATGAAATAAATCCATTTCTTTACCTAATTTTCTGTGATCTCTTTTTTCAGCTTCTGCTAGCCTATCTAAATGTAACTTTAATTCTTCTTTATTGCTCCAACAAGTTCCATATATTCTTTGTAACATTTCATTATTCGAGTCTCCTCTCCAATAAGCGCCTGAAACTTTTGTAAGCTTAAAAGCTTTGCCGATTTTTCCAGATGAAGCTAAATGTGGCCCTCTACACAAGTCATGCCAAGTATCACCATGGTGATAAATGGAAAGTTCTTCACTTGTTGGAATGCTTTTGATTATTTCTGCTTTATATTTTTCTCCTATTTTTTCAAAGTGTTTAATTGCTTTTTCTCTTTCCCAAACTTCTTTTCTAGTTTTTACATCTCTATCTATTATTTCCGACATTTTTTTTTCAATCTTTTCTAAATCCTCAGAAGTGAAAGGTTCTTTTCTAGCGAAATCATAGAAGAACCCGTTTTCAATGACTGGTCCTATTGTAACTTGTGTTCCAGGAAAAAGTTCTTGAACAGACATAGCCATAATATGAGCTGCATCATGTCTNAGAACATCTAAGCCGTCTTTGTCATCAGCAGTAATTATTTTTACTTTTGAATTTTTTGTAATTTCGAAACTTAAGTCTTTTAAATTTCCATCAACTTCCATTATAAGTGCTTTTTTCTCTAAAGATTTACTTATTTTCTTAACTAAATCGAAGCCATTGATCTTTTTATCGAAAGGAATTTTTTTTCCGTCTAGGAGCTGAATATTTGGCATTATAAATTTAGAAGCTTTTTNTATTCATTGAATGTACTTTGACACATTTTTTCAACATCAAATTTTTTCACAACGTTTTTTCTACCCTCAACTCCCATTATATTCAATGCCAATTTATCAGTTTCCATAAAAGAATTAATATTTTTAGCTAATTCTCGAGGATCGTCAAACTTATAAAGAATACCAGTTTTATTATTTAGGACTGTTTCCATGGATCCTCCTAATTTTGTAGCAATTATAGGCTTTTGCATGGCTTGGGCTTCCACAGCTACTCTACCGAATGCCTCTGGTTCAATTGAACTTGAAACCACAATATCTGATACAGCATAAGCTAAAGGCATTTCTTTGCAGTGCTCTATAAATTTAATTTTCTGATTTATATTATATCTNTCTATTAAACTTTGTAGTTTTTTTTTGTATACGTTTCTACCTTGATCTGATCCTAATATTATTGCCTGAAATTTATCATTTTTATAATCTTCAATTAAAATATTTAGAGCCTCGATAAAATTTAAATGTCCTTTCCAATTAGTTAGTCTTCCGGGTAAAAGAATTTTAAACTTTTCATCATCAATACCCCAATCTTTTTTTAATCTTAAAAGTTTTATATCCGATACATTTTTAGGGTCAAAATAATTTAAATTTATGCCTCTAAAAATAACTAAAAGTTTATTTTTATTTTTCAAGTAATTTCCNTAATTTTCATTAATATGATTAAATATAAAATTTGAACCAGCAATTGTTAGTTTTGATTTTAACATTACACTATTGTAAAACTTTTTAAATTTATTTTTAAAATTATAAGTGCCATGAAATGTTGTGACAAACTTTCGTCTAGTAAAAAATGTTGACCAATAACACGACCATGCGGGAGCTCTACTTCTTGCATGAACAATATCAACTCTATAAAAAACCTGTAATAATATTAATGCCAAAGTATTGAATATTAAAGCGAATGGATTTTTTAGATGGACTGGGAGTTTAAAAATTTTTACCTTATTTTTTTTAACATACTTTATTAAAGGNCCGCCACTCGTTACAATTATTGATTTACAATCTTTTTCTGATAAAAAATGTGCTATATCATAACAACCAGTTTCAGCGCCACCATAACCTAGTCTTGGAATTACTTGCATTACTTTAAAATTAGATGCCATATGTTAAGATAATATAATATCAACTTGTACAACTTAATATGAAAAAATTTAGATACCACAATATCTCCAGATATAGAAAGCTTAGATATTCAACCAATAATTTTGATAAAAATCCTTACATTGTTTTTTTGCCTGGCTTTATGTCTGATATTGAAGGGAAAAAACCAAATTCTTTTCATGCGTTTGCGAATAAAAGTAAGATTGGTTTTTTAGCAATTGAATATTCCGGTCATGGAAAATCATCAGGCAAATTTATTAAAGGCAATATAAGCTTATGGACAAATGATGCTAAAATATTAATTAAAAAGATTGTTAAAAAAAATAAGTTTCTAATNATTGGTTCAAGTATGGGTGCTTGGATAGCATTAAATCAATTTAAATATTTTANAAATCAAATTGTAGGATTGTTAGGTATAGGTTCTGCTCCAGAATTTTTAGATAGGTTGATGTGGAAGAAATTTCCAAAAAAAATAAAAAATGAAATTATTAAAAAAGGTATAACAACAATTAATCATGGGGATAAAACAAAATACCAATATCCTATTTCACATCAATTAATTAAAGATGGAAGAAAAAATAAAGTTTTCTCAAAAAAAATNTTTAAGAAAATTCAGATCTCTATGTTTCACGGAAAAAAAGATGAAGTGGTTCCGGTTTCTTTTTCAAGAAAGGTGTTATCAATTTTTAAAAAAGCAAATAAAAAATTATTTATTATTAAAAATGGAGATCATAGTCTCTCAGACACAAATTCTCTAAAAAAAATAAAGGGTGAGTTATCGAGAATTATTAAAAATATTTCTTAATCCTTCTTTATAAGNAGGNNANTTNAATTTAATNAGTAATTTANTTTTCATTTTTNTATTACTNACTTTTTTNGAGTCTTTATAAAATTCTTTTATCATTTTATTTTTAAANNTNGNTATNGGAANNGNTCTTAAATTTTTNATNTTTAAAAGNNTNGNAGCAAANTTTGCTACTTCTATNTTNGTNGCTGGNTTATCNTCNGANGCNTTNAGTATNAGAGANNTTTTTTNNGNATAAAACATNTTNTTNATAATNTGNGCTAAATCTTCTATTCTNATTCTNGAGAAATATTTTTTNTCTTTNANANANANNNTNTTTNTNGAAATTTTTTTTANNACGTTANTNTCNTTNGANTAAATTCCTGAAACACGNANAATNTTNATATCNAANTTNTATNGAGTCTCTAAATTTNATCCANNNCTTTTCAACAATTTTTCTNCCTAAACCAAATTTAGTATTNCCTTTNAGTTTNGAANTTTCATTAACCCATTTTCCATTATGATTTCCATAAACACTTGTNGCNGATANATAAATNANTTTTTTAAANTTTNNTTTTTTTAAAAATTTGCTAAAATTTTTTAGGACTAAGTCTCTTTTTTTTTGTGGCGGGATAGATATTAAAATGTAATCAGCTTCAGACAATATTTTGATTAATTTTTTATCGTAAAGATTGTCTTTAAACTTAAAGGATAAAAACTTTTTTTTACCAAAAGTCTTTAAAGTCGTTTTTTTGGTATTAGTAGCACTAAAAGTGAATTTTTTTTTTGATTGCTCTAAATTCTTTATAATATACTTAGCGGTTTGACCAAATCCAAAAAAAAAAATCTATCTTTATTCATTATTAGGCTGATTTTGACTTAAGTTCTTTTAATGAAATAGGATGATCTAATTTATCCAACATCTCTATAGGACAAACTTGAACGAAATTTTTAAGTTCATTTTCATAATTGCTAATGATCTTTTTTGAAATTTTTGAGTCAGTCTCTTTGCTGAATTCAAATATTAAATCTTTTAAATATTTTTTCCAGTAATCTGTTTGTACGTTCTGCCAAATAACAGATTGAGGATTTACATAGTTTTCAAATTTTTTATTAGGATCATAAATAAATGCCATTCCACCCGTCATACCTGCAGCAAAATTATCTCCCACATCACCAAGAATAACTACTTTTCCTCCGGTCATATATTCACATCCATTTGATCCACATCCCTCTACAACTGCGATCCCTCCAGAATTTCTTACAGCAAATCTTTCACCAGCTTTACCTGATGCATAAAGTTTACCATTTGTAGCTCCGTATAAAACTGTGTTTCCTATAATTGCGTTTTGATTTGAAATTAAATTACTATTTTTGACTGGCTTAACTATTATTGTTCCCCCTGACAATCCCTTCCCAACATAGTCATTAGAGTCACCATTAACTATTATTTTAATTCCTTTAGCTAAAAAAGCTCCAAGTGATTGTCCTGCAGATCCTTTTAATTTTACGATAATAGTGTTCTCGGCTAAAGCGTTATTACCAAATTTTTTATAAACATAATGTGATAATCTTGTTCCTACCGCTCTATGTGTGTTTTCAACATCGTATTCACATTCAATTATTTTATCTTTAACAATTTTATTTTTAATATCTGTCCAAATTTTTTCGTCTAAAGTATCGGGGACAGCATTAATATCTCTTTTCTCACAATATCTAGTGTTTT
>NZFE01000013.1 GCA_002689245.1 Candidatus Pelagibacter sp. | reverse complement strand
GTCTCCTTTTTCAACATACAAAATGTTGTTTGAGAAATAACTTGCAATCTTAGCTTTTTTCAAAACCTTAACTACTTCACCCTCGTATCCCTCATCAAGTTCAGCCTCTTCTTTTACGCTTCCGTGTCTACCACCTTTTTTATCACCCACTTTTGAGCTTGGAGAATTGAAAACTGTTCCTCCCTCTTTTTTTCTCTTACTTACCATGTCACTTTTAGAACCTTTTGCGACAACCTTACCATTTTGAACTAATGCGTACTGAGTGCTTTTAGGTATTACCTCATCAAGTTCAACCTCTTCTTTTAATTTTGGATAATACTTCTTAATCAACGCATCTCTATCTTGTTGGTCTTTTCTATCAATAGAACCTTTCATATTATGTCTGGCTGCGATGGCATTTACTTTTATATCTTCAGCAGATGTACCAAACATTTTTACAAGTTGGATGGCATTCTTTGTGTGTTGATTTTCATCTTCATTCTTTGCAAAGTCCTTCTTGGTGAACTTCTCTTCTAAACTTTCTTTTATTGTATCACCAACTTTTTTACTTGGTGCGTTAAAAATCTTACCACCCTCTTTTTTCATCTTACTTGTCATGTCACGTTTAGAACCTTTTGCGATAACCTTACCATCTTTGACTAATGCATACACAGTGCTCTTAGGTATATTCTCATCAAGTTCAGTTTCTTCTTCTCTTGATTTCTTTTTCACTATATTTGTTGCAGTCGCCATCTTAACTGCCATCGCATCTTTACCATATCTTTTCTTAAAGTCTGCCATGGGCAACTTCTTTGCAATCTTCTCTCTATCTTCAAGTTCCTGTGGAGTGAGTTTTCTCTCTATGATTTCTTGCTCATTCAACTTTACTTGTTTGTATAGATCACTTATACTTGTATACTTCTGTCCCATGTCTAACCTTTCATCAAGTCCGTTACAGACTTACCTTTCTCCCAAAACTTACACGACCAGAACCTTGCTTTATACTTAGGGCCTGGATTATCGCAGTTGTGTCTTGCACGAAAAGACTTTCTTCTTGCTGGGTCATCTCGTTTGATTTCCATGTTGGGGTCACCAAACTCAACTTTGACCACATTACCTTTGTCATTTCTTACATAAACTTTGTATTTCTTTACATCGCCTCTTGTAGGATTATTTAGTTTAACTGGTCTTCCATCGTACTCAGCGGCTTCATCTATCTCACCCCATGCATTTCTGAGTGCAAACTCTTTCATTGTCATTCTAACTTTAGGTGTTTCATCACCATCTATTGAACAACCTTCATCAAGACCAAGTTTCTCTAACATCTTATCATGCACTTCGTTCATCTTCCACCACCAATCGTCACCATGATCTAACTGGTATTGCATTCTGGTATCAACTGACTCATACCATGCTTGTAGTTCTTCTCCTACTGGAACAACTCTTAACTTACCAGAGATATAATCTGGGTCATTCTTCATCGCTTTCTGTGCATCTAATTCATCATTCTTATCGACTGTGATGATTGTCTTCTTACCCTTTTTAGAAACCTTGTGTGCAATCCTACCCATTCTACTCTTGATAGTTCTTTCACCTAGTTCGTCCTCTATGGTTTCACTAACTTTCATTCCCATTTTTTTTCGTAATGCATCTATTTCTTTTTTAATTTCTTTTTGTTTGGGTGAACCACCAAGAGCTCTCAATGCTTTGTTTTGAAGTTTAAGAAGTTGTGTTCTCTGTTCTGGTGTTCCTTTCCCACCAAAAAACTTGTCACTATCATATTTTTCATCAAATTCTATTTCTTCTTTCTTCGCCTTCTTCGCAGCACTTGCCTTTGACCATAGATCTGCATCTGCCTTTCTTGCACCTCCTCCTGTTAAGAATGAGTTGACTCTTGCAAACGCCCATTGTTGTGGTGTAGTGCCTGGTCTGTGTCCTGTTCTCCATGCGGCCATTCCACGATTGTAAACCTTTTTGAGAATACCATATGGTACTTTAGACTTTTCAGACTTTTTAACTAATCCAGCAATCTTCTCGTCTAATTGAAAATCTTCTTCCATGTCATTTACCTCGTACTCGGCTGCAAGTTCTTGTGGCAACCTACCTTTCTTAACTAGTTTATTAATATACATTTGCACTGGTTTAACTCTATCAAAACCAAATTGTCTTGCAATATCTGATAGTATTGCACCATTACTAGGTTGTCCAGTCGTTTGTTTCACTCTCTCAGCATATTTCTGTATTATATCCCTATAACCTTTTGGATGTGTCAATCTGAATATTGTTGTCTTGATGAGTTCTGGAACATTTATACCTGTCATCTCATCAATACTCCATGACTCATCTAGGTCATCTGGGTCAAACTCAGATTTGAGTTTTGCAATCTTTTTCTTAGTCGCTTCTATCTCTGCTTTGCGAGGAGTTCTAAGTCTTTGTAAATGACCTAAGAATGCTTCCAAGTCATCTAATCTGTCTTGTTGTGACTTTGTAAGTGCTCTCTCGTCTATCTCATTTTCTTCTCTGGACAATTTTCTTGATTTAGATGAAGTTGTTTTAGGTTTCATTTTAGAAACTGCTTGTCCAACAGCTGCAGCTGCACCAGCATATGTGGATGGTTTAATCGTTGCAAGTCTTGCTAACGCAGGCATCATCTCATTCACATCATCACCAAACATCTTTTTGAACTTGAGTGTATGTTTAGATGGTTTTGTCTTTTTGAGTTTACCAGACTTGTCCTTATCTCCAGGCGCTGGTGTGTATGCGGCTGGATTGTCATCGTCCATCTTTGCACCTCTTTCAAAGTGGTCATCACGTTTTGGTTTTACACTTTTCTTGACACCCTTGTAATACTTTGCTGGTTCTGTTCCTTTATCACCTTTAATGTCTGGGTCTTGTTTTACTCTTCGTAATCCTTTTTGTATTTCATTTAGGTTTATCTCATGCAACCATACCTTATGTACTTTACCTTGACTATCATTATATGCAAGATAGTTTGTACCTTTTCTGATTACTCTACCTTCGATACCATTTGCTTCTACTAGATCACCGATATTCCAAATTTTTCCTGTAAGATACATATCTCTAAGTGACTCAAAGTCAGTCATCTCACCCATATCTCGTTCTTCACGAATACCCATGTGTTTTCTTACATCAAGATAGAGTTTCTTACCATCTTTGAAACCAGATGGTAGTCCTTGACTAAATGATTCAAAGTCACTATCAGAAGCCGCTTGTCGCATCTTAGATGCAGACATACCAGTGACACCCTCTGCATCTGGGTCACGTTCTCCAGCAGATACCACATTGATGTTATCAAACTTATAGAAACCATGTCGTTTACCTTCGACACCATTATAGTTATTAAGTAGAGATGAGAACTCTCTTACTCTATCAGAACCGACCACCATAGTCACATTCTTAAAACCTTCATCATACAGTTTAGTTGCGATGTTGATTGCTGTTCTTGCATCTTTGTCTGCAATTATGTTTCTTGCATACTTTGGATACATCTTTCTCATATATGCAATCTTGAGTGTAAATGGTAGTGGGTCTTTCTTTTGGTTTTGTGAATATGATGGATATATACGAAACGGACTGTTACCAGCGACAGACGCAACTTTCTGTATCAATTTTTCGTGACCAGTTGTAGGTGGATTGAACCTACCAAATGTAAATACCACATTCTCTTTTTGTTCTATGAGTTCAAGAAATCTACGCATTTGGATTTGCTCCTAGTTCCCTCGCCCTTTTCGCATCTTGTCTTGCTTTGACTTTTACTTTTGGTAGATCTCTTTTTGCCATCTTAGCAATCTTTGCACCATGTTTGACTGTCACTAACTGATTGATTTTTGCGAGTGCCTGCCTACCTGCTTCTCTCCATTGTGGAAAGAACTTATCTTTTATTTTATTTCTTGCAGCTTTTGTTGCCTTGACCAAGAGTTGTGCAGTAGACTTCATGCGTTTCTTTGATCTTGCAATCTTTTGTTTATGTGCTGGGTTTGCCATCAATCTCTTCATTCTTATCGCAGCCTTCTTTGACCTTTGGAAAAGTTTTTGGAGATTGAGTCTTTTGATAAGTCCTTCATCTATGACATCATAGGTGGTGTAAAGTTTTTCGAACTCCTCAGTAATCTCCAGTATTTCGTTACGGAGATCTAGAAGATCTTCTAACTCTTTATCTTGGAACTCTTGGTTCTCTATCATGAGTTCATTTAACTTTTTCATTTATCCCATGCCTTTATTGCAGTAAAGTTGTTAAACGAAAACTCCATTCGGTCTACAAGTTTGACCGCTGTACCACCAACTCTATCAATCGCAACGTACCCCTCTGGGTTCGTTACTTTATATCCATTTGGTGTCCTAATGAACGTATCAGTAAGACCCTTAACACTATTTAGTTTTTTTACTATCTGCATCTTTGCATCTACCAGTAGATTCTGGAATGTGATAACTTGTGTAAGATTATTAACGTGTTTCTTGAAATCTCTCACATATTCTTTCTGCATATTTGTATACTTCTCTTTACCCTTATCACTTTTTACTTTGTCTATCTGTTTCTGTATTGACATCTGCACCCAATCTACATAACCAGATGCGTGTTTCTTTGGGTTCTTGATTATCTCACCAGCACGAACCTTTGAGTTATTATATGTCTTGAGTGATGCACCAGATAACACACCTGTCATACTATTCTGTAAATTTAGAAACTGTCTTAACAGGGGTGCATTTATTTTTTGGAATGTTCTACCTGTCTGTGATAGTATCTTCGTCACTGCGTCTGTTTCTTTTTGAGTAAAGGTTGCACGACCAGATACATCTTTATAAGTCGCATCGTCCATCCACACAGTAGATGGTTTAGATAACTTAGATATATCTACACCAAATGACGCTTTCATCTCTGGTAGTGAACTACCTGTGTAAGTAGTATGCCACACCACTCCTACTTTAGACTTATTCATGATCCTACCAAGATCACTATCAACAGGAACAGCGTAAACAATAGTATTAGGCTGGAAAGTGTAATATGATACCCCCTCAATAGTTTCTTTCGAAAGGTCATCTGTGTACATGAGGTCACCTTGTATGACTCCTTTGATTCTAAGTTTTGAGAACTCTGTGAGTGCGACTTTGAATTTTGCATTTAGATCTCCAGATAAGTCTTCATCTATCTCTGCACTAGTCTTGTATAGTTTAGGGTTGACGTTGAATACTGATTTCTTTGCAACAAAAAACTTACCATCACTTGGGTCGATACCAGCGAATATCGCAGGCGCACCATCCCACTTGACTGTCATGTTTACTGATGAACGTGCAGAACCAGATAACATATCTCTAAGTGATTGTAAAAAGTTGATAGCGGCCCTACCACCAGCAACACCATTGTTGATTATCTCATCCTCTAGATGTTCTAGGTGTAGGTTCTTACCAGCGTGATCTTCCTGTAGTTCTAAAAATGTTTTCATTTTGCATCTGGATTTGGTTTGTAATCACACATAATATGTGATGGGTATAATCCACCCTGTTTGTTTCTTATGTTTATCTTGAATATGTAAAGTTTAGTGATGACCTCTATGTCTATTCTTTTTGCAGAGCCAGGTTTTGGATATAAGACTTTCACACTTCTTACTTTTGCAGAGTCCATCATTCTTCTTCTGGTCATCTCATAATACTCTACTTTCTTACCTTTCTTATGAACCATGTAATATCCATAACCTATACCTGTGACTAGTAGTTGCAATAGTGACCTCATGTTAACTTTTCTCGTTACGTCCTCCTCTATCTTTGGAACTATCTGTCTTGCAGTCTTTCTATCATACTTTTCAAAAATGTCAATAAATTTTTTCTCGTCTATACCAAACATACCTAAAAGTTGTTTGGCTCTTTTGTCTTTAAATTTACCAGATTTGAATTGTTCCTCTGTAAAGATAGTTGCAACACCAGCATTGAAGAAGGTAACTGTGCCACCAAACTTCAGTGAAAGAAAGTAAGGTTTACCATCACCATAGACAGTAACGTCTGTTATTAGGTTACCTATCTGTAATCCTCTACCTTTAATTATCGCACCTATATCTGTGAACACAAGTGGTCTACGAGTATTCGCACCACCCTCTAGTTTTACTTGTATGTCTGAGTGTTTTGATAGCACAGTATCGTGAAGTTCTTTTATAAACTCTGGATATGTAAAGTTTGGAGAATCAACACCCTCTGCGATATATGTTTCTATATCTTTTGTTACTTGACCCTCAAATCCAAATCCTTGACTCTTTGTACCAGTCCCACCTCTTGAACCATTACCAGCAGATACTTTGATACCATACCTCTTTGATAACGCTGGTAAGTTAAGATTATCTGCGACAAGTCTGTGTATCTTAACAACCTTTTCTTTAGGATTTTTTGATATTGCGATTGGGTCAGCCATACCATCAGATTTCGATAGTACGTCTTTTAGTAGTGCTTTTAGATTGTCTTTGTTGTGTGGAATATCTAAGGTGTCTATCTCACCCTCAGACTTTGGGAATATATCATATGCTTCTGTTAAACTTCGTATCTTTGTTACAACAGATTCTTTTATAGGTAATGGTTTTAAGATACGAATGTGATCTCTTATTGACATGACACTTTCCCATTTAAATATAGTTTCCTATTATTTATTATACTTTTAACTTAGAAAAGTCAAGGTTTCTTTTACCAAAAGATGTTTTATCAAACACTGGTGTATCNTCTTGTCCATCATCAACTAGTGTCTGTTCTTCACTNGCNGCATCACTNAATCGCATTTTTGCACGATCAATNTTCAGAACAAATCGTTTGTGNATNGTTGGGTCATTNTATCTGTTCTTCAACTGTTTNACTGCNATCTGTCCTAAGTCTTCNAGTTCNTCNGTNGATATNANNGCAAACATCAAGTCAGCAGTTGCAGGCAGACCNAANGACTCAGANGTATCNTCAAGACCAATATCACTGGACACNAAACCAGACCTAGTAGTNTGNGTTGCAGACATGATAGGAACATTTGTTTCTACTGCAAGACCACGCAGTTCTTCTGCAATCGACTTGACCAGAGTATACGAATTGATGTTTAGTCCTGCTTTGAACCTAGATGATGCACAGATGTTTAGATAATCTATGAATATCATATCTGGTTTGAAAGACTTCTTGATTGCGAGTTCTTTGACCAGACCACGAAAGTGATTTGCATTTGCAGATGCAGTTGGATATTCTTTGACTATCAGTTTACCAGATGTCTTTTCAATTATCTTTGCAATCTTACTATCAAACATTTTCTTAGGTAGGTCATGTAAATCTTCCATAGAGATGTTCATCAAGTTCGCATCTATTCTTTCTGCGATACGTTCCTCTGCCATCTCAAGAGTGATATACAAAACATTTTTACCTTGAGATATACAGTTCGCAGCCATGTGACACATGAACAGTGATTTACCAACACCAGTACCAGCAAGTGCGATATTCAAAGTCTTTGGTGGTAGTCCACCTTTAGTTATCTTATTGAAAAAGTCTAAGTCAAACGGAATACGTTCTTCTACTCTGTGATAAAATTCAAATCTAGAATCAGCATCGTCAATATAATCATGACCCACAGCGTTATCAAAAGATACTGCGAGGGCATCTGTAAGAATGCTTGGTATAGAGTCTGGAGTTCTATTCTTATCCCTCCCATCAATAATAGATATACCATCAACAATCGCATTATGAATCGCCTTATCCTTACAAAATTTCTCCGTATGATCCACGAGCCAATCAA
>NZFE01000012.1 GCA_002689245.1 Candidatus Pelagibacter sp. | reverse complement strand
GATAATAATTTCCAGAATATTTTCTTAATTTTATTTTTCTTGATAATTATTTATACCCACAAACAAAATATTTTGAGAATAAGAGATAAAAAGGAAACTAAAATTAAGTTTTAATTTATTAGCTTTTTTGTGTTAAATTTAAATAAATTTGACATTTATATTAAATTTTGAATAAGTCTCAAATATGAATTTAGTTATAGTTGAAAGTCCAGCAAAGGCTAAAACAATAAATAAATATCTAGGAACAGACTATAAAGTTTTAGCCAGTTACGGTCATATTAGAGATTTGCCATCTAAGAATGGTTCTGTTGACCCTGATAAAAATTTTGAGATGCAGTGGGAGCTAGATTCATTTTCAAAAAAATATTTAAAAGAAATTACAGATGCTGCAAAAGAAAGTGATAAAATAATCCTAGCAACTGACCCAGATCGAGAGGGCGAAGCAATTGCTTGGCATGTAAAACAAGTTTTAGATGATAAAAAACTATTAAAAGGAAAAAAACTTGAAAGAGTTGTGTTTAATGAGATTACAAAAAACGCAGTGCTTAATGGTATAAATAACCCAAGAGAGATTGAAGACACTTTAGTAAAAGCTTATCTAGCGAGAAGAGCCTTGGATTATCTTGTTGGTTTTAATATCTCACCTATTTTGTGGACTAAACTTCCTGGATCAAAATCTGCTGGAAGAGTTCAGTCAGTTGCTCTCAAACTAATAACTGAAAGAGAACACGAAATCGAATCTTTTAAACCTGAGGAGTACTGGACTATCGATGCTAGTTTTAAAAACTCAAAAGATAAAAATATATTTTCAAAATTAAACTTTATTAATGACAAAAAAGTTGAAAGATTTAGTTTTAAAAATAAAAATGATATTAATAAAGCAACTGAAAATATTAATAAACATGAATACTTTGTTAAAGATGTAAATTCAAAAATCGTTAAAAGAAATCCTTCCGCACCTTTCACAACTTCAACACTTCAACAAACTTCCTCTGGAAAATTTGGGTTTGGTGCTTCAAGAACAATGCAAATAGCTCAACGATTATATCAAGGAATTGAAATTGATGGTGAAACAATCGGTCTTATAACTTATATGAGAACCGATGGCACAAATATTTCTAATGAAGCGATTAAAGAATTTAGATCTTTTATTGAAGATGAACTTGGTAAAAATTATTTACCAGATACTCCAAATAATTATAAAGGAAAAAAAGCTAAAAATGCCCAAGAGGCACACGAAGCTATTAGACCTACAGATATTAAGAAAAAACCTAATGAGATGAAAAAATATCTTAGTACAGATCAATTTAAATTATATGATTTAATATGGTCAAGAGCTCTGGCTTCACAAATGAAAGCTGCAGAATTTGAAAGAAACACTATTCAAATTCACTCGAAAGATAACAGTGTGCAATTTACTTCGAGCGGGTCTGTAATTAAATTTGATGGTTTTTTAAACATTTATTCTTTTCAAAACGATGATGAAGAAAAAAATATATTACCTGAAGTTAAAGTTGGAGAAAAATTAAACTTAGGAGAATTAATTGATGAGCAACATTTTACATCGCCTCCTCCGAGATATTCAGAAGCAAGTTTAGTAAAAAAGATGGAGGAATTAGGTATTGGTAGACCATCTACCTATGCTAGCATAATATCAGTTTTATCAACTAGAAATTACACAGAATTATTAAATAAACGATTTCATCCTACAGATAGAGGTAAATTATTGTCAGCATTTTTAGAAAAATTGTTTTCTAAATATGTCGACTATAATTTTACAGCGGATTTAGAAAATCAACTTGATGAAATAACTAGTGGTAAAACTAATTATCTAAATGTATTAGAAACTTTTTGGAAAGGTTTTTATAATGATGTGGGCTCTGTCAAAGATATTAGAACAAGAGAAGTATTAGATTTACTTAATGATAGTTTAGGTGATTTAATATTTGATAAAAATGAAAATAATCAAATTGATAGAAAATGTAAAATTTGTGATAATGGAGTATTAAGTCTCAAAAATAGCTTTAGAGGTGGTGCTTTTATAGGTTGTTCAAATTACCCGGAGTGTAAATTTACCAGACCCCTATCAAAAGCTAAAGCTTCACAGCAATCTTTTCTGGCTGAACCAAAATTAATAGGAAAAAACGATGACGGGAAAGAAATTTTTTTAAAGAATGGAAGATTTGGTCCTTACTTACAATATCAGTTAAACGACGAAGAAATTGAAAAACCAAAGAAGAAGAAAAAATTAAAGAAACAAAATAATGATAATTTAAAAAATGTCTCAATTCCAAAAGGTCTTTCTTTAGAAGATGTTGATTTGGAAAAAGCAAAATACCTATGTTCATTACCAAAAGGTATTGGTAAACATCCTGAGCTTAACGAGGATATAACTATTAATGTTGGAAGATTTGGTCCTTACCTAAAATGTGCAAACAAATCAGCCAGACTTGAAACTATCGAAGATCTTTTTTCTATAGGGCTTAACAGAGCTATAACTTTAATTTCAGAGGCAAAACCAGGGAGAGTTTCTTCTTCAGAAATTAAAAATATTGGTGAACATCCTGAAGATAAAAAGCCAGTTAGAGTAATGAAAGGTCAATATGGCCCGTATATAAAGTATAAATCTCTCAATGCGACGATCCCAGAAGATAAAGACCCAACAGAAATAACTATGGAAGAGGCATTAATATTGATAGAAAAAAGAAGAGAATATGATAAATCAAAAAAAAGGAGAAAAAAATGAATAAAATAAAAATAATACTAGCACTATTAACTTTATCTATATCGACTTCCGTTTTAGCTAATGAAGTTAAATGTAAAACTTTTGATATTGGATGCAAAACTAAGAAATTTATCAATGAAACAAAAGATTTTCAAAAAAAAGGTCTAGAAGATGGTAAAGATCAAATTAAAAGAATACCGGATAATCTTAGAAAAAAATAATGTCAGTAGAAAATAAGTTAGAAGAATTAAAGATTAAACTGCCTGAGCCTAAAGATCCAGTAGGCTCATATGTTGCTAGTAAAATAGTGGGTAATTTACTTTTTATTTCAGGACAAATTTCAATTGACGAAAAAGGAAATTTTATTAAAGGGAAAATTGGTAAAGATTTAGATTTAAATCAAGGTTACGAGGCAGCAAAACGATGTGGTTTAGCAATAATATCACAAGTAAAAAAAGCTTGTGGAGGTGATTTGTCTAAAGTCAAGACCTGTATAAAATTAACCGGATATGTAAATTCAATTGACAGTTTTGCTGATCAACCTAAAGTAATCAATGGTGCATCAGAGATTATCTCAAAGGTATTTAACAACAAAGGTTTGCACACTAGAGCCGCTGTAAGTTCAAATAGTTTACCATTAAATGTAGCTGTTGAAGTCGATGCTATTTTTGAGATTTCTTAAGATTTGGTCTTCCTATGGAATAATATTCTATCTTTTTATTTTCCATTTCATTTAAATTAAATAAGTTTCTGAGATCAAGTATTTTTAATTTAGAGTTTTTTTTTATTTTTTTAAAATCAATTGACTTAAATTCATCCCATTCAGTATGAAGTATAATTAAATTTGCGCCCTCACAGTTTTCTTTGATATTTTTTTTAAAATGACAATTTTTCAATTTTTTAAATTCTTTTTTTTCTCCTGTAGGATCATAATAATTTACTTTAGCTCCCATTTTACATAAATAAGGTATCATTTTAAGACTAGTTGAGTCTCTCATATCATCAGTATTTGGTTTAAATGTAACACCAAGAAAAGCTATTCTTTTATTTTTTAAAGAACCTAAAATCTTTTTTATTCTTTCAGTGTGAAGTTTTCTTCTATTTTCATTGGATTTGATAACAGACTTTACAATAGAAAGATCAATTTTGTATTTGTCGCCAGTAGATACAAGTCCTTTTGTATCCTTGGGAAAACAAGAGCCGCCATAGGCTGGTCCTGCTCTAAGAAATCTACCACCTATTCTATTATCGCTGCCCATACCTAATGATATATCTTCAACATTAATATTAGTTTTTTCACAAAGATTAGCTAGTTCATTAATAAAAGTGATTTTTGTTGCTAAAAAAGCATTTGATGCATATTTTATCAATTCAGCGCCTCTTCTTGATGTTGTAAAAAATTTAGCACCTTTGTTTATAAGTGGTTGGTAAAGTCTTTTAATTATCTTAAAATATTTTTTTTTATTTGAACCTATTACTATTCTATCAGGGAATCTAAAATCTCTTATAGCCTCACCTTCTCTTAAAAATTCTGGGTTAGAGATTACATCAATATTTTTTTTTCTAAGTTTTTTTAGAACTTTATCTATTTCATCACCAGTGCCTACCGGAACTGTCGATTTTGTTATAATAATTTTTTTCTTTTTTGTGCTCATGGCAATTTCTTTTACAGCTTTAAATACATAGGATAAGTCAACTTTTTGTGAATTTTTTTTTGTTGGGGTACCGACACAAATAAAAATTAAGTCAGACTGTGATACAGCATATTTAAGATTATTTGTAAAAATTAATCTTCCAACACTATAATTTTTTTTTATGAGTTCATCTAAACCCGGTTCATAAATAGGAGATATGCCCAACTTTAAACTTTTGATTTTTTCATTATTTTTATCTAGACAAAATACCTTATTACCTAGATCGGCAAAACATGTACCGCTGACTAACCCAACATATCCGGTTCCTAACATGCATATGTTCATTTTAAATCCTTTGATATTTCAATACTCGAATTAATATAACCACTTAAAGTTCCACAATCTAAATATTTTCCTTTAAAAATATTTCCGTAAAATCTATTTCCTTTTTGTATAAGGTTCCTAATAGCATCGGTTATATGAATTTCATTTCCTTGACCAGGTTTAAGTTTTATAATTTCATTCATTATAATTTTAGGTAAAATATATCTTCCTATAATTGCATAATTAGATTCGGCTTTATTTAGTTTTGGTTTTTCAACGACATTTGTAATTTCAAAATAATTTTTTTTTTTATTTCTTAAAGATAGAATGCCCCAACGTGAAACTGTTTTTTGTGGTACTTTTTTTGTGGCTATAATTGAACATTTTTTTTGTTTATGCAAATTAATCATTTCTTTTGTACAATTATTTTTTACTATAAGATCGTCTGGCAAAAGCATTAAAAAATAATTTCCTTTAATATGTTTTTTACATCTTAAAACTGCATCGCCAGTCCCATTTGGTTTGTTTTGATAAACAAATTTAATCATCTTTCGATATTTTTTAATCTTATTAAATTCTTCTTGAATTCTTTTATCTTTCTTCTTTTTTATGATTTTTTGATAAAATTTATCATTATAAAAATATTTTTTAATATTTTTTTTTTTAGTTGAAATTATAAATATAAATTGCTTTATTCCTGCCTGCAAACACTCTTCTAAAATATACTCCAAATTAGGTTTGCCGTTAATTGGTAAAAGTTCTTTTGGCATTACACTTGTTAAAGGTAGCATTCTTGTACCTAATCCAGCTAGTGGAATAATTGCTTGTTTTATCATATGATTCTTTTATTAATTAATATCACTACAATTTATAAATGAAAATAATTAGGCAAAAAAAAGACCTCTATAAGCTTATAAATAGGATAAATCCCATTTCATTCATACCAACAATGGGTGGGCTGCATAAAGGTCATGAAATTTTAATAAAAAAAGCAAAAAAAAAAAATAAAAATGCACTAGTTAGTATATTTGTAAATCCTAAACAATTTAATTCAAAAAATGATTTTAAAACCTATCCAAGAAATTTTAACAATGACGTTAAAATTCTTAAAAATCTTAGAGTAAAATATTTATATTGCCCAAAATATAAAGATATTTTTTCATTTAAAACTAGGAATAAGATTTACTTACATTCATTTTCAAAAAGGCTTTGTGGTAAATACAGACCAGGACATTTTAAAGGTGTTTTAAACGTTGTAAATAGATTTTTAGAGTTACTTAAACCAAAATATCTATTTCTTGGGAAAAAAGATTTTCAACAATTAACACTAATTAAACAACATATTAAAAAAAATAAGATTAATACAACAGTTGTATCTTGTAAAACTGTGAGAGATCAGTCCTCACTACCTTTTTCTACACGAAATTTTAATTTAAAAAAACATGATAAAATACTGGCTTCAAAAGTGTTTAAATTTCTTAAAAAGGAAAAAGCTTATATTAAGAGTAAAAAAATTAAAAAAATTAATTTGTCTAATGTTAAGAAAAAAATTCTTAACATTGGTGTAAAAAAAATTGACTATATTGAAGTAATTAATTTAGACAATTTAAATAAAGCAAAAAAATATAGCGAAAATTTTAATATTTTTTCAGCTTTTTATGTTGGAAAAGTTAGATTAATAGACAATTTTTAATTTAAGAAAAAATAAGAACCAATACCTAAGAATGACAAAAATCCTATGACGTCTGTAATTGTTGTGACAAAAACACTAGATGCTAATGCAGGATCAACATTTACTTTTTTTAAAGATACGGGCACTAAAATTCCAAATAAACCAGCTACTATCATGTTCAATACCATAGATATACCAATCAATAATGATAGTTTTAGCTCTTGGAACCAAAGTTGGACAATTATTGCAGTTATAATTGCAAAAATAATTCCATTCAAAATTCCTATTAGAAACTCTTTCACAACTATTTTATTAAAATTTCCAGATGATAGTTCTTTGGTTGCTATTGCTCTTATTGTAACTGCTAAAGTTTGCATGCCAGCATTTCCACCCATAGAAGCAACAATTGGCATTAAAAAAGCTAAAGCTACCATTTGTTCTATTGAGGCCCCAAATAAACTTATTACCCATGTAGCTAATAATGCTGTAAAAAGATTTAATAATAACCAATTAAATCTTCTTTTAGTTTTAATAAATACACTATCAGTAATTTCTTCATCACCTACACCAGCTAACCTTAAAACATCTTCTTCGGCTTCTTCTTGTACCACTGTAACTATGTCATCTGCTGTTATCATTCCAACTAATTTATTATTTTTATTAACTACACCCGCTGAAAGAAGATTATAATTTTCGAAAGTATGTCCAACTTCCTCTTTATCCATATTAACTGAAATTAATACTGGCATCTCTCTCATTATAGAATTCATTTTTTTCTCTCTTGGTGTCCTTAAAACTCTTGATGAGGGAACAATTCCTATTGGTTTAAAATCATTATCTACGACAAAGATTTCCAAAAATTCTTCGGGTAAATCTTTACTTTCTCTTAAATAGTCAATTGTTTGACCGACCGACCAATCACTTGGAACAGCAGTAAACTCTCTTTGCATTATTCTTGCTGCAGAATCTTCTGGGTAACTTAGTCCCTCCTCCAATAAGAATCTATCTTTTGGAGGAAGTTTATCTAATACAGAATTTTTTTTTTCTTTATTAAGATTTTCAATAATAGAGATAGCGTTATCTGACTCTAATCTTTTAATAATTTTTGCTATAGAGTCTGAGGATAATAGTTGAAGTATTTCTGCTTGAATCGACTCGTTTATTTCTACAAATATTTCTGGATCAATATCAAACTCCTCTATTTCTAATAATTTAGATCTTGTTTCAGATGACAAATTTTCAATTAAATTTGCAACATCTGACGGATGTAAGTCCTCAAGTGTTTGATTAATAAATTTAATATCAGAAACTTTGATTTTATCACTAAAAATACTTAAAAATTCTTTATTAAAATCAAAATTTACGTTCTTACCACCAATTGATTTAACTAAACTCATAAAAATCCTTGAATTCTTTTTTTGAGACTAATAGTTCATTAAATGATAAAATTCAAATTAAATGAGCATCGAAGTCAAAATTAGTAGCGCTAGAATACCTTATAAAAAGGCAATGATTATTCTTGAAAAAAGAGTTGAAGAAGTAAAAAAGGGCCTAAAAAAAGAATTAATTTGGATCCTAGAGCATCCTACTACATTTACAGGTGGTATTAGATCGAACAAAAATGAAATTTTAGATAAGAAAATTAAAATTATAAAGACTAATAGAGGTGGCAAAATTACTTTGCATAATCCTGGTCAAAGAATTGTTTATCTTGTTATAGACCTAAACAAAAGAAAAAAAGATATTAGATTATTAATTAAAACTATTGAAGAGAGCATTATTGAAGTTTTAAAAATATATAAAATTTACGGATATTCTGATAGAAAAAATATTGGTATATGGGCTCAAAATAAAAAAATTTCTGCAATAGGAATAAAGGTTAAAAGATGGGTAGCTTATCATGGGTGCTCAATAAATATCAATAATGATTTATCTAATTATAAAAAGATTATTCCCTGTGGTTTGAGTAACGATAAAATCACTTCATTTCATGATTTAGGAATTAAAAGAATTCCTAATTTAAATAAAAACATTATAAAAGTTTTTACTAAAAATTTAACTAAAATATAAACTTAATTTTTTTTGAAATAAATTGTCAGGTTCAGCCTTATAATTATATTTCTTATCATTTTTTATAAATTTCAATTCGAAAGAATGTAAAAGCATAGCTTGTTCTTTAAAGCTTTTATTTTGCTTTAAATTGTATTTCATATCGCCAATAATAGGGAAACCTCTCATATATAGCTGTTTTCTTAGTTGATGTTTTCTTCCTGTTTTAGGGTTTAGTTCAATGAGGGAATATTTATTATTTGATTTTAAAACCTTCAAGAAAGTTATAGCCTTTAATTTATTTTTTTTATTTTTTTCAAAATATTCAAGAAAATCTTCCATTTTTTTTAAATTTTTAGGTACATTTCCTTTTACTATAGCCAAATACTTTTTATGAATTTTTCTTATTCTAAATAATGAGGTAAAAAATTGAGCTGACTCCCTATGTTTCGCTACTAAAAAAATACCTGAGGTTTCTTTGTCAATCCTGTGAACTATATAAGGCTTGGTATGTTCAAAATATTTAGTTTTTTTTAAAGTATCTACTATATTTTTTAAATTATTGGTGCCAGATTGAACAGCGATACCTCTAGGTTTATTAATCACTATAAAGTCATTATCATTATAGACTACAAAATTATCAATTCCTCTTCTCTCTTTAGATGAAGGTAAGTATTGAATTTTTTTTTTTAAATCTGTTGGTTTGTATTTTGACAAATTATATATTGAAATATTATCGCCTTCTGAAAGCCTATAAGAAGATTTGATTTTTTTATTATTCACTCTAATTTGATTTTTTCTTAATAACTTCTGAATTAATGAGTTAGGAAGGTTAATAACCTCTTCTTTAAACCATTTGTCAAAACGGGATTTATTATANTTTTTGTTAATTGTAAACTTATCTGGCATATANAAATATGCTTTATTTACTTNGGGCTTGAGTTGTCTCTGGAGTTTTCTTNTCTTTATTCTCTACTTTTTTTGGTTTATCCACTTTTTTAGCATCATTATTTCTGTCAACTAGCTCTATAACGGCCATNGGTGCATCGTCTCCAGTTCTAAAACCTGCTTTTAACACTCTAGAGTATCCTCCATTTCTCTTACTATATCTCTTAGACAATTCATTAAATACTTTTTTAACAGATGTTTGATTTTGTAGTTTTGAAAAAAGCTTTTTTTTGTTATTTAGATCATTTTTTTTTCCTATAGTAATTACCTTATCAATTTGTGGTTTTAATTCTTTNGCTTTTGGCAAAGTGGTTATAATTTGCTCATATTTAATTAAAGAATTTAGCATATTTTTAAATAAAGCTTTTCTATGTTCGCTTGTTTTATTTAATTTTCTGTAGCCTANGTTGTGTCTCATTAGTAACTATTTTCCTCAAGTTTTTTCGACATTTCAGCAATATTATCTGGTGGCCAATTAGGTATTTCCATCCCTAGATATAAAGACATTGTGCTTAAAACTTCTTTTATTTCATTAAGAGATTTTCTTCCAAAATTTGGGGTTCTTAACATTTCAGGTTCAGTTTTTTGCACTAAATCTCCGATATATATAATATTATCGTTTTTTAAGCAGTTCATTGATCTAACTGAAAGCTCTAATTCCTCAACTCTTTTTAGTAAATTTTTATTAAATTCTGGTTCTGAAGATTTTACTTCCTTTACTATTTCTTTTGGATCATCAAAGTTAACAAACATTGAAAGTTGATCTTGAAATATTCGTGCGGAGTAAGCGATTGCATCTTCTGCAGCAACAGTACCATTGGTTTCAACATTCATAACTAGCTTGTCATAGTCTAGAGCGCTACCAGCTCTGGTATTTTCAATTGAAAAAGAAACTTTTTTAACTGGACTAAATAACGAGTCTATAGATATTAATCCAAGAGGACTATCTTCAGATCTGTTTTTAGGTGCAGGTACGTAACCTTTTCCTGAGTTTACTAGTAATTCCATATGAAAATTAGTTTTTTCATCAACATTGCATATAGTCTGATCTGGATTTAAAATTTCAACTTCAGAAACTAACGTTATATCTTTTGCTTTAACTTCTTTTGGTCCTTTAACATCTAAGATAATTTTTTTTGAACTTGTAGAGTTACATTTAATTGCTAAATTTTTAACATTTAAAACTATATCAGTTACATCTTCTCTTACTCCTTTTATAGAAGAGAATTCATGCAATACACCATCAATTTGTATTGCAGTAACTGCTGCNCCTTGGATAGAAGACAGTAATATTCTTCTCAACGAGTTGCCTATAGTTTGTCCAAAACCTTTTTCAAGGGGTTCGGCGACTACTTTTGCAAAAGACTTATCATCGCTACTTGTTATATTTAATTTGTTTGGTTTTATTAATTCTTTCCAATTTTTATCAATTACATTTGTACCCGATTGCATTAAACTCTCCTTTTTTTTGGTGGTCTCGTCCCATTATGTGGCATTGGTGTAGTATCCTTAATAGAAATAATCTTAAATCCTCTTGACTGTAAAGATCTTAGTGCTGTTTCTCGCCCTGAACCAGGACCTTTGACTTGAACAGTTAAAGTTCGTAAACCCATTTCGTATGCTTTAGCACCAGCATCGTCAGCAGCTACTTGAGCAGCGTAAGGAGTAGATTTTCTTGAACCTTTAAAACCTTTTGAACCTGCAGATGACCAAGATATAACATTACCAGTTTCATCTGCAATTGATATGATGGTGTTATTAAAAGTAGAGTTTACAAAAGCAATTCCAGAAGTAACGTTTCTTTTAATTTTTTTCTTTTTTTTAAATTGTGTTTCCTTTTTTTGNNTTTCTTTATTTTCTAAAACTTTTTTTTCTTCAATTTTTTTATTCATAACTATTTTTTAAGTGGTGTTAATTTTTTTCCAGCTATAGCAATTGCTTTACCTTTTCTTGTTCTAGCGTTGCAATGAGTTCTCTGACCTCTTACTGGGAGTTTTTTTTTATGTCTACTTCCTCTATAAGTTGCTAAATCGACTAATCTTTTAATATTGACAGATATCTCTCTTCTTAGATCTCCCTCTACTTTATGATTGCCATCAATATATTCTCTAATTTTTAAGACTTGTTCTTCAGAAAGTTGGTTCACTCTAGTTTTCTCAGAAATATTTAATTTTTTACATATTTCCTTCGATGAGTGTAGGCCGATACCATGTATATAAGTTAATGCGATACTGACAATTTTATTTTGTGGAATGTTTATTCCTGCTATACGAGCCATATTTAAAAGGGTTTAATTTATAGCGTATTTAATGACGTTATCGATTAATGTCAACCCTATATAGCGGAAATAATATCGCTAATTTCAATACTTATTTGATCGATTGATCTTTCACCGTCCACTACTTTTAATAAATTCAATTTTTTGTAATACTCAATAACAGGTTCAGTTGATTTTTCATAAGTTTCGTATCTTTTTATGGCAACTTTCTCATTGTCATCGGGTCTTTTTTCTAGAGTTCTCCTCTCAGAAATTCTTTTTTTAATTGTTTCTAAACTTACTGATAATTTTAAAACTAGATGTATTTTCTGATTATATCTATTTAACAAATTATCTAAATTTTTTGCTTGATTTAAATTTCTAGGATAACCATCGAAAATAATTCTATTTTTATATTTACTATCTGATATTATTTTTTCGATTAAATTAGAAACTATTTCATCTGAAACTAGTGAACCAGAATTTATTATAGATGAAATTTTATTTCCGATAGAAGTGTTTTTCAATGTTTCTTTTCTTAAAAACTCACCTGTTGATAGTTGNTATAAATTAAACTTTTTTTCTATAAATTTCGATTGGGTGCCTTTGCCAGCTCCAGGTGGTCCAAAAATAACTATATTCATTAGATTATTTCCCGAATTTAGCTTTTTTAATAAGAGACTCGTATTGAGAGCTCATAAGTCGAGTTTGAACTTGTGTCACTGTATCCATTGCAACTACCACTACTATTAAAATTGAAGTTCCTCCTAAATAAAATGGAATTGGATATCTTGCTATTAAAAATTCTGGCATTAAACATACTATCGTTAAGTACATTGCTCCTATTGTTGTCAATCGTGTTAATATAGTTTCAATATATTCTGCAGATCGCTCACCTGGTCTTATTCCAGGTATATAGCCTCCATNTTTTCTTAAATTTTCTGCAGTTTCTTTTGGATTAAATACAATTGATGTATAAAAGAAAGAGAAGAAAATAATTCCAAATGCATATAGCGCCATATACAAAGGCTGGCCCTGTGTAAAAAGGGAAGAAATATTAATAAAAAAATCAGACTCTGCAAAACCGAAGTTACTTAAAGTAATAGGTAATAAAAGTAAAGCTGATGCAAAAATTGCAGGGATCACTCCTGCTGTATTAATTTTCAGAGGTAAATGTGAGGACTCACCACCATAAATCTTATTCCCCATTTGTCTTTTAGGATAATTAATTAATATNTTTCTAACAGCTCTTTCAAAAAAAACAATAAATAANACTGTTACAATTACTAAAATGAAAATTCCAACAATCATTACAGCAGATAAAGCTCCAGTTCTTCCAAGTTCAAATGTCGAAGCTAGTGCCCTAGGTATTTCTGCTACTATTCCAGAAAATATAATTAAAGAAATACCATTTCCAATACCCCTTAGTGTAATTTGCTCACCTAACCACATTAAAAAAGTAGTTCCTGCTACTAGAGATATTGTTGTTGTTATTCTAAAATACATTCCTGGTTCTAAAACTAAGTTCCCAGCATTTTCAATTCCAACAGCAACTCCATATCCTTGAAGAGCTGCTATCATAACTGTTCCATATCTAGTGATTTGTGTTATTTTTTTTCTTCCTATTTCACCTTGCTCTTTTAAATTTTTGAAATAGTCAGAAGTTCCCGTTAATAATTGGACTATAATTGAAGAAGAGATATATGGCATTATACCAAGAGCAAATATCGCCATTCTTGTAACTGCCCCTCCTGAAAACATATTAAACATGCCTAGCAAGCCTTTTTGACTGGACGACATAATTTCTTTTAGTGCATCAGGATCTATTCCGGCTAATGGTACGTAAGTACCTAATCTATATACAATTAATAAAAAAATAGTAAAAAATATTCTATTTTTTAAATCTGTTGCATGACTAAAAGCTCCAGGATTTAAATTTTCATTAGACATAATTATTAATTTTTAATTAATGTTAATTTTCCACCAATTTTTTCAATTTTTTCTTTTGCTTGTTTCGATACAAAATTTACTGATAAGTTCAATTTATGCTTTATTTCTCCATTGCCCAAAATTTTTAGTTTCTCATATTTTTTTGAAATAATTTTTTTACTTTGAAGTATTTTTAAATCTAAACTATTATCTAAACTAATTTTTTTTTGATCAAAAAAACTTTGTAAATTTGATAAATTCAATATTGCTATATTATTTTTTTTAAAAGACTTAAAACCTCTCTTTGGTAACCTTCTAAATAAAGGCATTTGTCCTCCCTCAAAACTTTTTATAGCAACTCCTGACCTTGCTTTTTGACCTTTGTGGCCTCTACCAGCNGTTTTGCCTTTACCTGAGCCAATACCTCTACCTGGTCTAATTTTCTTTTTATTTGACTTAATAAGATTATTTAATTTCATCACTTGTTCTCTCTTTTCGAAATTATTTCAGATATTTTTTTACCTCTTATAGAAGATAAAATTTTTGGTGAAATTTGAGATCTTAATCCGTTTACGCAAGCTTTTAAAACATTATGTGGATTGGCTGAGCCAAGAGATTTTGCAACTATATCTTGAATGCCTAGTACTTCACAAACCGATCTTATTGCGCCTCCAGCTATTATACCAGTTCCAGCAGGAGCGGATCTCATAAAAACTTTACCAGATCCATTTTTNCCTTTTACGTCGTGATGAAGTGTTCNTCCGTCTTTTAACGGTATTTTAACTTGATTTCTTTTTGCAACTTCGGTTGCTTTTTTAATTGCATCAGGAACTTGTTTTGATTTTCCTTGACCAATTCCGATTGATCCCTTTTGATTGCCTACAACAACTAACGCTGCAAATCCGAATCTTCTGCCTCCTTTAACGACCTTAGTTATTCTATTTATTGCAACTAATTTTTCTTTATATTCAATTTCACTCATTTATATTTTAAGTCCATTTTTTCTTAAAGAGTCTGCTAAAGCCTTAATTCTTCCATGATATCTGTATCCGCCTCTATCAAAATAAACACTATTTATTTTTTTTTCTTTAGCTCTTTTGGCCAATANCTCTCCTAATATACTTGAAAGATCCATTTTTTTTCCTTTAGATTTTTTTAACTCTTTTTCTGTTGAAGAAGCTGAAACTAAGGTTTTCCTTATTTTATCATCTATAATTTGAGCATAAATATTCTTAGTGGATTTAAATACGGTTATCCTAAGTTTGTTTGTATTAATATTCTTTAATTTTTTTCTATTTCTAATTTTTCTCTTTATTTTTGAGGTCACTTTTTTCATCTATTTTTTCTTTCCTTCTTTTCTTAGTACATACTGATTTCTTTCTTTAATACCTTTTCCTTTGTAAGGTTCAACTGGTTTTAAAGACTTAATATCTGCGGCTATTTTNGATACGAGTTCTTTATCTACTCCATTTATTTTTATAATTGTCTGTTTTTCTACTTGTATTTTAACATCTTTGGGAAACTTAAAATTTACATCATGACTAAAACCTATTTGNAAATTTAGTGTTTCACCTTTTAAATTTGCTCTAAAACCAACTCCATTCAGTTCTAAAATTTTTTCATGTCCAGAAGAAACTCCTATTATAGCATTATTTATAAGACTTCTATAAGTTCCCCAAAGTAACTGTGTTTTATGATCAATCTCTTTATTAATCGGTAGTATTTGAAATTCATTTTTTTCGTTAACTTTTGAGGAAAATATTTTTTCACTGATAAACAAAGATTTATTTCCTTTAGGTCCTGTAATGGTTATTTTATCACCCTCAATTTTAATTGAAGTTTCTTTTGGAAGTNTTATATTTTTTTTTCCAATTTTAGACATTAAAATACCTTACAAATTATTTCTCCGCCGATATTATTTTTTCTAGCTTCAATATCTGACATCACTCCTTGAGAAGTTGATATAATTGCCATTCCTAAGCCATTTTGTATTTTAGGTATGCTTGTGGCTCTTGAGTAAACTCGTCTGCCAGGTTTTGATATTCTTTTAATCTCTTTTATTACTGGCGTTCCCTCGTAATACTTTAAATTTACTTTAATAACTTTTTTTTTATTATCGTTGTTTTCTAGAAAAAAACTATTGATATAACCCTCNGTTTGTAAAATTTCTAAAATTTTTGATCTAAATTTTGATGCAGGTATATTTANAGAATTTAGATTTCTCATNTGTCCGTTTCTTATTCTTGTAAACATATCTCCTATTGGGTCAGCTAAAGTCATATTCCTCCTACCAACTTGATTTTATTATTCCAGGGATTTTTCCAGCAGAAGCCATATCTCTTAAGGCTATCCTAGAAATTTTAAGTTTTCTGTAATATCCGTGAGGTCTTCCTGACACTCCACATCTATTCCTAATTCTTACTTTTGAAGAATTTTTAGGTAATTTATCTAATTTTAATTGAGCGGCAAATCTCTCAGCTAATTCTAATTTTTTATTCATGATTATTTTTTTGAGTGTAGCTCTTTTTTTTTCAAACCTACTTACCATCTTCATTCTTTTTAAATTTTTTTGTACTGCACTTTTTTTTGCCATTCTACTTTCCTTTCTTTTCTGTTATTGGGAAATTAAATTCTTTTAAAAGTTCAAGAGTTCCTTGTTTTGATTTATTTGAAGTAACAATTGTAATGTCTAATCCTCGTATTTTATCTACCTTATCGAAATTTACTTCTGGAAAAATTATGTGTTCTTTNATACCAAAGCTATAATTTCCTGAATTGTCAATACCGTCTGACTTCAAACCTCTAAAATCTTTTATTCTTGGTAATGCTATATTAACCAGTCTATCAACAAACTCATACATCCTTTTTGATCTCAGTGTAACCTTAGCACCAGCACTTTGACCTTTTCTTGTTTTAAAGTTTGCGATGGATTTCTTAAATTTTGTAATTACAGCTTTTTGACCAGTTATAAGACTAAGATCATCCAAACTTGTTTTAATTTTTTTTCCATCAGAAGCATCTTCTCCTAGGCCCATGTTTAAAACTATTTTAACGAGTTTAGGTGTTTGATGTTTATTTTTATAGTTAAGCTTGTTCATCAAGTTTTTCACTATTTCCTTATCATATAAGCTCTTTAGTCTAGGTNTCATTATTTCTTGCTTCCTTTTTTAACTTTATCTTTATTATTTTGTTTATCTATATTTTTTACATTTGAAAAATGTATGAAATTCTCTTTTGTAATAATTCCACCTTTGTTTTCTTTTGTGGGTTTAAGATGTTTTTTTATCATGTTGATAGCTTTAATTTTAACTCTTTTTAGTCTTCTATCTATTTCTAACACTTCACCTGTTTTACCTTTATCTTTTCCAGTAATNATTTTTACTTGTTCTCCTTTTTTNATATTCAGCATTTATAANACCTCCGGGGCTAATGAAATAATTTTTGTATGTCCTTTTACTCTTAATTCTCTTGTAACTGGACCAAATATTCGAGTTCCAATTGGCTCTCCTTTTTCATCTGTTAAAACAACTGCATTAGTATCAAATTGTATTTTTGAACCATCGTTTCTAAATATTTCTTTTTTTGTTCTTACTACAACTGCTTTATGAACTGCTCCTTTTTTTACCTTGCCTTTTGGTATCGCGTCTTTAACACTTATGACAATTATATCTCCTACTGATGCATANCTTCTTTTTGAACCACCTAAAACTTTAATACATTCAACTCTTTTAGCTCCAGTATTATCTGCTACGTTTAATTCTGTTTGTACCTGTATCATTTTTCAATAACTTTCCATCTTTTTTTTTTTGAAATTGGATTACATTCAATTATTTTTATAATTTCACCTTCTTTAAATTTATTATTTTCATCGTGTGCATGATATTTTTTTGATCTTTTTATTACTTTTCCATAGAATGGATGAGCAAATTTTCTTGTTACTTCTACTACAACAGTCTTGTTGCTTTTTGCACTTGTTATAACGCCTTTTAAAATTTTTTTTGTCATTTAGAGCTTTTAATTGTTGTGTATAACCTAGCTATACTTTTTTTTATTTCACTATATTGAGCAGGATTTTCTACTTGGTTGTTTATTCTTTTAAATCTAATGTTTAAAAGATCTTTTTTTAAAGTGTCAAGTTTTTTCAATGCCTGATCTTTAGTCAATTTTTTTTCCTCTTTTTTTTTTATAGCCATATTATCTACTTATAAATTTTGTTTTAATCGGTAGTTTCGCTGATGCTTTGTATAGAGCCTCTCTAGCAACTTCTTCTGTGACACCATCAATTTCAAATATAATTCTTCCAGGTTTTACTCTACAAGCATAATATTCTGGTGAACCTTTTCCTTTTCCCATTCTTACCTCAGTTGGTTTTTTGGAAACAGGTATGTTTGGAAATACTCTAGTCCATACTTTTCCAGTTCTTTTCATATATCTTGTTAAAGCTACTCTGGCAGCTTCTATTTGTTTTCCAATTACTCTATCTGGCTGCATAGCTTTCAAACCAAATTGACCGTAATTCAATGTTACAGCTCGACTTGCTTTACCTTTTATTCGACCTTTAAAAGCTTTTCTATATTTTGTTCTTGTTGGTTGTAACATTTTTAACTCTTTCTATTTTTTCTTTTTCAATATCTTTATCAAATAAAGCTCCTTTAAAAATCCATACTTTTATACCTATAATTCCGTAAGTAGTTAATGCCTCTGCGAAGCCATAGTCGATATTAGCTCTTAAAGTATGAGAAGGTATACTTCCCTCTCTTAACCACTCTGTTCTAGCAATTTCATTACCTGCTAAACGCCCGCTCACCATAACTTTTATACCTTTTGCATTTAATCTCATTGCAGATTGCATTGCTCTTTTCATCGCACGTCTATAAGCTATACGTTTAACTAATTGTTGAGCTATATTTTCAGCTACTAAATTAGCATTAAGTTCTGGTTTTTTTATCTCTTTAATATTTACATTAACCTCACTATCAGTAATTTTCATTAGATTTTTTTTGATTTTTTCTATGTCCGAGCCTTTTTTTCCTATAACAAAACCAGGTCTAGATGTGTGTATAGATACAGTACATTTTTTTGACGATCTCTCTATAATTATTTCAGAAACACCAGAATTTGTTATATTTTTTTTAATGTATTCACGCATCTTGAAATCTTCTATTAAATACTTTCCAAAATCTTTCTTTTTTGCAAACCAAGTTGAGTCCCAACCTCGATTTATTCCAAGTCTTAAACCAATTGGATTAATTTTTTGGCCCATCTTTTGTCTCCTTTCTCTCGCTTAAAATAATAGTTATTCTACTAAATGGTTTTTTTATAGGGCTAGCTCTACCTTTTGCTCTTGGTCTAAATCTTTTCATTACTAAGGATTTTCCCACATAAGCCTCTTTTACGTATAAGTTGTCAATATCAAATTGATTGTTATTTTCAGCATTAGCTATAGCAGATTTAACTGTTTTGCTTACGTCCAATGATATTTTTTTTCTTATAAAGTCTAGATCTCTAAGAACGGCGTCAACCTTTTTTCCTCTTATATGATCTAAAACTAAAGATATTTTCCTAGGGCTCGATCTTACATTTTTGTTAACAGCTTTTACAATGTTATTATTTTTTTGCATCTTTTGCTCCGCCTGTTGGTGTTGGTGTTGCCGATGCTTTTTCTGCTGCAGCTTTTTTATCTGCCGGTGTGTGTCCCTTGAAAGTTCTAGTTGGAGCAAATTCTCCTAGCTTGTGGCCAACCATTTCTTCAGAAATAGTGATTGGTATAAATGATTTTCCATTATGGATCATAAAACTGTGTCCAACAAAGTCTGGAATGATAGTAGAATTTCTAGACCAAGTTTTAATTGGTTTTTTTGCAGGATTATTTTTAAGTTTATCAATTTTTTTTAATAAACTTGGATGTACAAATGGTCCTTTCCATACAGCTCTCGTCATAATTATTTTCTTTTCTTCCTTCTTGTTATAATAAATTTATCACTTCTTTTTGGTCTTCTAGTTTTTAATCCTTTTGCTGATTGACCCCAAGGAGATACAGGGCTTCTACCACCAGATGTTTTACCTTCTCCACCTCCATGTGGATGATCTACTGGGTTCATAGCTACTCCTCTTGATTGTGGCCGCTTACCTCTCCACCTGTTTCTTCCAGCTTTACCAATTTTAATATTTTTTTGGTCTGGATTTGAAACAGAACCTATTGTTGCGTTACAATTAATGCTGACTTTTCGTGTTTCTCCAGAAGAAAGTTTAAGTATTGCATATTCATCATCGATTCCTGATAGTGTTACAGATGATCCTGCTGAGCGAGAAAGTTTTCCACCATTTCCAGGAATTAATTCAACATTATGAATTATTGTACCAGGTGGAATATCTTTAAGTTTTAAAGAGTTTCCAACTTTAATATCAACATTTTCACCTGAAGAAATTTTATCCCCCACTTTTATTCCTTGAGGACATAAAATATAATTTCTAACATCGTCCTCATACTTTACTAATGCAATGTAAGAAGTTCTATTTGGGTCATACTCTATTCGTTCAATAGTTGCTGTAATATTTATTTTGTTTCTTAAAAAATCTATTACTCTATATTTGTGTTTGGCACCACCTCCTCTATGTCTTGAGGTAATTCTCCCATAGTTATTTCTTCCACCGGAAGATTTTTGACCTTTGGTTAAAGGTTTGTATGGAGAACCTTTCCATAAACCATTTTTATTCACTATTACTGTTCCTCTAGTTGATTTTGTATATGGTTTGAAAGATTTTAAGCTCATAGTTAAATTCCCGTTGTTAGATCAATACTTTGACCTTTTTTTAAGGTTACTATCGCTTTTTTGTAACCACTTTTCTTTGAAAGTCTGCCTTGTTTTAATTTAATTTTTGCTTTTAAATTTACTATATTTACTTTAATTACGTTGACTTTAAACAACTTTTCTATATTTTTTTTTATATTTTTTTTGTTTGCTCTCTTATGTACTTTAAAAACAGTTTTATTTTGTTCAGAAAGTATTGTAGCTTTTTCTGTAATAATAGGGCGTATTATAGAGTCTAAATAATTAATTTTTTTCATTAAGAATCCTTTTTTCCAAATTTCTTACTGAACTTTGGGTCAATAATACATTTTTATATTTCATCATATCGTAAATATTTGCTCCAGCATCGTTTATAATTTTTAGATCTTTTATATTTCTTGCAGATTTGTTTATATTTTTTATAGTCTCAATATCGGAGATTATTACTACATTTAAAAGATTATTTTTTTTTAAAAAAGTATTAAAGTCTTTTGTTTTTTTAATTTCTTTTTTTACATCAGATAAAACAAATAATTTATTGTCAGAATTTTTTTTAGACAGAGTATGAGCCAGGGCTAATTTTCTTACTTTTTTATTAATCTTTTTAATTTTGTACACTGCACCTTTCGGACCATGGGCAACACCACCGCCAACAAATATCGGTGCTTTTCTGCTCGCATGTCTTGCGCCTCCACTACCTTTTTGAGGTACAATTTTTTTTGTTGAGCCTTTAATTTCATTTTTTTGTTTAGTTTTAGCGGTTCGTGGCTTAAGGTGATTGAGCTGCCAATCAACGACTGATTTTATCAATTTATAATTGATTTTTTGTTTTAAAATTTTATCTGATATTTCTATTGTTTCAGATTTTGTGCTTTCAATATTTAATAACTTTACTTTCATTTACTTCTTTTTGCCTTTCGCTGCTTCGTTCTTTTTAATCATCTCGTTATATTTTTCTAAAGTAGTCTTTCGTCTCACATCTTTCACAGACTCTCTTAAATAAATAGTTGAGTTTTTTCCACCTGGTATCGAACCCTTTAAATAAAGTAAATTATTCTCAGGATCTGATTTTATTATTTCAAGATTTAACATTGTTCTGAATTTGTCTCCCATATGACCAGCCATTTTTTTTCCTTTAAATACTTTTCCTGGATCCTGATTTTGACCTGTTGAACCATGCGCCCTATGTGAAACTGAAACACCATGAGAAGCCCTTAATCCAGCAAAATTCCATCTTTTCATTGCCCCGGCAAATCCCTTACCTATTGTTTTTGACTTAACGTCAACAAATTTTTTATCTTTTAGAATTTCTAGGCCTAGCTCATTTCCAGTCTTATAGCTTTCAGTGCTATCAACTCTATATTCTTTTAAAATTTTCTTAGGCTCAGTATTTTTTTTTGTAAAAAAACCCTTCATTTGTTTTGTTAATTTAGAATTTTTTGTTTTAAAGTATCCAATTTTAATAGCGGAGTATCCTCTTTTTTCTTTATCAATAATATCTATTACTCTCCCAGTTTCTATTTTTATAACAGTCACAGGTACTGACTGGCCAGATTGTATAAATTCTCTGGTCATACCTAACTTTGTTCCTATTAATCCAATTGTCATAACTATATTTTTATTTCTATATCTACTCCCGAGGCTAAATCTAATTTCATTAGTGCTTCAACAGTTTGAGGAGTTGGTTCAATTATATCAATTAATCTTTTATGTGTTCTTGATTCAAATTGTTCTCTGCTTTTTTTATCTATGTGAGGAGATCTTAAAACTGTGTATCTTTCTATCCTTGTTGGCAGAGGTATAGGTCCCTTCACTTGAGCACCAGTTCTTTTTGCTGTGTTAACAATTTCCTCTGTAGAAAGATCTAAGATTTTATTGTCATAAGCTTTTAAATGTATTCTTATATTTTGATTTTCCATATTAAGCTAATTTTTTTGTTACCTCATCTTGAACGTTTTGTGGCACTTTATCATAATGGCTGAACTGCATTGTATATTGTGCTCTTCCTTGCGTTGAAGATCTTAAATTGTTTATATACCCAAACATATTTGCTAGAGGAACTGTTGCTTGAATTGCAGTAGCATTACCTCTTGGTTCTGTTGACCCGACTTGACCTCTTCTACTATTTAAATCTCCAATAACATCACCCATAAAATCTTCTGGTGTTACTACTTCAACTTTCATTATAGGTTCTAATAGTTTTAATTGGGCTTTTGTACAAGCGTCTCTAAAACACATTCTACTTGCAATTTCAAATGCTAAAACACTTGAGTCTACATCGTGATGTAGTCCATCAAGAATTGTCACTTTATAATCTATCATCGGAAATCCTGCTAAAATTCCGCTATCAGCAACACTTACAACTCCTTTTTCGACTCCTGGAATAAATTCTTTAGGTATTGCACCACCTTTAATTTTATTTTCAACTTCTCTACCTTTACCCGGCTCTAAAGGTTCAACTAATAAAGTTACTTTAGCAAATTGGCCTGCTCCTCCACTTTGTTTTTTATGTATATAAGTAACTTCTGAAGAACCTAGTATTGTTTCTCTATATGCAACTTGAGGTGCCCCTATATTTGCCTCAACTTTAAATTCTCTTTTCATTCTATCGACAATAATGTCCAAGTGTAATTCACCCATACCTTTGATAATTGTTTGGCCAGACTCCTCGTCTGAAGTAACTCGAAAAGAGGGATCTTCTTTAGCAAGTCTTCCTAAAGCTTCTCCCATTTTTTCTTGGTCAGCTTTGGTTTTTGGTTCAACAGCTATTTCTATTACTGGATCAGGAAACTCCATAGGTTCAAGTAAAACAGGTTTGTCTTCCTCGCATAAAGTATGTCCTGTAATGGTATATTTTAAACCTGCTAAAGCTACAATATCACCAGCATTAGCCTCTTTAATATCTTCTCTGCTATTTGCATGCATTAGAAGCATCCTTCCAACACGTTCTGATTTTTCTTTTGAGGAGTTGTAAACCGATGTACCTGATTTTAAAGTTCCTGAATATATCCTTACAAATGTGAGTGAGCCAACGAATGGGTCATTAGCAACTTTAAATGCTAAGCCAGAAAAAGGCTCATTATCCGCAAATTTCATTTGAATTTTTTCATCTGATCCTAATTTTGTACCCTCAATTGATTTCAAATCCTCGGGGCTGGGTAAATAGTCTATAACAGCGTCTAGCAAAGGTTGAACACCTTTATTTTTGAAAGCTGAACCAGTCGTTATAGGTACAAAATTAAATCCTAAAGTTCCCTTTCTAATACATTTAATAAGATCTGCTTCAGAAGGTTCTTTGCCATTTAAATAATCTTCCATTAATTTTTCATCTTCTTCAACAGCAGTTTCAACTAATTCTTTTCTATACTGTGTTGCTTTTTCCTTGAGATTTTCTGGTATATCTATTAAGTCAAATTTAGCGCCTAAATCTTCATTTTGCCAAATAACTGCTTTCATTTTTACAAGGTCTACTATTCCTTTAAGATCCGCTTCCATTCCCACTGGTATCTGAAGTACAAGGGGTTTTGCACCTAGTCTCTCTTTAATCATATCAACACATCTAAAAAAATCTGCCCCTGTCCTGTCTAATTTATTTACAAAACATATTCTAGGAACTTTATATTTATCAGCTTGTCTCCATACTGTTTCTGATTGAGGTTCTACACCAGCAACACCATCAAATACTGCTACAGCACCATCTAAAACTTTTAAAGATCGCTCAACTTCAATAGTGAAATCAACATGTCCAGGTGTATCAATAATATTAATTCTGTTGTCTCTCCAAAAACAAGTAGTAGCTGCAGAAGTAATTGTAATACCTCTCTCTTGTTCTTGTTCCATCCAGTCCATCGTGGCAGCCCCATCATGTACTTCACCAATTTTATGGCTTTTACCAGTATAATATAAAATTCTTTCGGTTGTAGTTGTTTTACCGGCATCGATATGAGCCATGATACCTATGTTACGATATTTATCTAATGAATATTTTTTTGCCATAAACTACCACCTAAAATGTGCGAAAGCCTTATTTGACTCTGCCATTTTGTGAGTATCTTCTCTTTTTTTTATTGCTGAACCTTTATTTTGAGATGCATCTAATATTTCAAAATAAAGTTTTTCAGACATAGTTTTGTTTTTTCTTTTTCTCGTAGCATCTATTAACCATCTTAAGGCTAAAGCTTGTCCTCTGTTAGGTTTTACTTCTACTGGCACTTGGTAAGTAGCACCTCCGACTCTTCTTGATCGAACTTCTAGGTTTGGTTTAACATTGCTTATTGCACTATTAAATACTTTGATCGGGTCTTCATTTCCTTTTTGTTTAATTTTGTCTAAAGCATCATATAATATTTTTTCTGCTGTTGATCTTTTTCCATCGTACATTATAGAATTGATAAATTTTGAAACTATCACAGATCTATATTTTGGATCAGGATATATTTTTCTTACAGGAGCTTTTCTTTTTCTGGACATTGTTTTATTTTGGTTTTTTTGTTCCGTATAGAGAACGTCTTTTCTTTCTGTTCGCTACACCTTGAGTATCGAGATTACCTCTGAGGATATGATATCGTACTCCAGGTAAATCTTTTACTCTTCCACCTCTTATCATGACTACAGAATGCTCTTGTAAATTATGTCCTTCACCAGGAATATAAGCTGTAACCTCAAATCCATTTGATAGTCTTACTCTAGCAACTTTTCTTAATGCAGAATTAGGCTTCTTGGGAGTTGTTGTATATACTTTTACACAAACACCTCTCTTTAAAGGTTGTTTTTGTAAAGCAGGAACCTTATTCCTAACTAAAGGTTTAACTCTTCCTTTTTTAATTAACTGGTTAATAGTCGGCATAATTTTATTTTGAAGTAAAAGAAGGGATAGCCTTTTTGAGGTCTAGGTTAGTGTTTAAGGCTAAATTCAACCTTACTTCTAACTTTCAAAATTGCGCTAAACTAGCATCGAAGCTAGAAAAGTCAACGTTTTTTGGCTAATTTATTAGTTAAAAATAAGGGATTATTCAGCCGCAGGAGCACTTTCTTGCTCTTCTTTTTTTAATTCTTCTAATCTTAGCTTGTCCTCTTTTTGTGCTTCTTTGTCCCAACCCATTTTCGTTAAACCTGTGCCTGCCGGAACCAATCTACCAACTATAACATTTTCTTTAAGACCATCTAAATTATCGACCTTACCTTTAATTGAAGCATCAGTTAATACTCTAGTCGTTTCTTGGAAGGAAGCCGCGGAAATAAATGAGTTTGTTTGTAAAGAAGCTTTAGTGATACCAAGTAAAACTCTTTCAAATGAAACAGGTTTTTTCTTTTCATTAGATAATTTTTCATTAATTACTTTAATATCGTTAAAGTCTATAATTTCACCAAGCAACAATTCAGANTCTCCAGGNTCTTTNANNTCNACNNTTTTNANCATTTGTCTTACNATTGTTTCTATATGTTTGTCGTTNATNACAACNCCTTGTAATCTATAAACTTCTTGNACTTCNNTNANNAAATACTCNGTTAANNTTTCAACNCCTAANATTCTTAANATATCGTGNGGTNNAGGAGCTACCATCNANTAAATANTCNCCTTTTTTAATTTTTTCACCTTGATTGAAATTAACATGNTTNCCTTTTGGTATTAAATAATTAGANGTTTCNCCNNTTGANGAAACNATAGATATTTTTTGTTTACCTCTTACTTCTTTTCCGAATTCTATTACTCCATCATTTTCTGCGATGATAGCGCTATCTTTAGGTCTTCTGGCCTCAAAAAGTTCNGCCACACGTGGTAANCCACCTGTAATATCTTTTGTTTTTGATGTTTCTTTTGGAAGTCTAGCTAATACATCGCCAGCTGAAATTTTTTGTCCATCTTTTACAGATAAAATTGTATCAGGTACTAAATAATATCTAGCTTCATTACCGTCTGCTTTTTTTATAATTTCACCCTTGTCACTTCTCAATGTAAGTCTTGGTTTTAATTCAGAATTTTTACTTACTGATTTCCAATCGGTTACTGATTTCGATGATATGCCTGTTGCATCATCTAATGTTTCAGTAATAGAAGTTCCTTCAACTAAATCCATATAATTAACAATNCCAGAAGTCTCAGCTATAACTGGTAAAGTATAAGGATCCCACTCAGCAATTTTTTTACCTTTTTCTATTTTGTCTCCATCCTTAAAGAAAAGTTTAGATCCATAATTAACTTTATAAATCGCAAGCTGTCTATTATTTTCATCCTCAATACTTAATTGAGTATTTCTTCCCATAACAATCATATTTTTTTTTGAATCCTCTATAAGATTTTTATTAATAATCTTAAGTTTACCTTTTGTCTGAGACACAATTTGAGACTCTTCTTTAATTTGAGCCGTTCCCCCAACGTGGAAGGTTCTCATAGTAAGTTGAGTACCTGGCTCTCCAATTGATTGGGCCGCTATCATACCTATTGCTTCACCAATGCTTACTAATTTTCCTCTTGCTAAATCTCTACCGTAACAAATTTGGCAAACTCCCTTTGTTGATGCGCAAGTTATTACAGAATAAACGTTTACTGATTTTACACCAGCTGCGTCTATTTTTTCGCAGTCAAACTCATCAATTAATTTGCTTTTATTAATTATAACTTCTCCAGTGACAGGATTTTTTATATCTTCAGCTATCACTCTTCCTAAAATTCGTTCGGATAAACTCACTAAAATATTTCCACCTTCTATTATTTCAGAAATTGTTACTGAAGATCTTTTTTTTGGATCGCACTCGGCTTTTGTTACTTGAACATCTTGCGCAACGTCGCACAGTCTTCTGGTTAGATAGCCAGAGTTNGCAGTTTTTAAAGCTGTATCTGCCAATCCTTTTCTTGCNCCGTGAGTTGAATTAAAATATTCCAAAACAGATAAGCCCTCTTTAAAGTTTGATATAATTGGGGTTTCTATTATTTCACCTGATGGCTTCGCAATTAGTCCTCTCATTCCTGCTAACTGTTTCATTTGCGCCTGAGATCCCCTAGCACCAGAGTCTGCCATCATATAAACTGAATTAGTTTCGATTCTATCATTCTCATAAACCTTTTCAGCAGAGGAAATTTCTTTCATCATTTCATTTGCTACCGTATCAGTGCATTTTGACCATATNTCTACAACTTTATTGTATTTTTCCCCTCTTGTTATTAGTCCNTCTGAATATTGCTTCTCATAATCCTCAATTCTCTTTTTTGTTTCATTAATTAAATTTTCTTTTGTTTTAGGTATTATTAAATCATCTTTACCAAAGGAAATTCCTGCTTTAAAGGCGTGTTTAAATCCTAAAGTTTTAATTCTATCGCAAAAAATAACTGTTTCTTTTTGTCCACAAAATCTAAAAATTGTGTCGATCACCTCAGAAACATTTTTTTTAGTCAATAATCTATCAACTAAAGTAAATTTTATGTTANNGTTTTTCGGTAATAAATTTGCCAATAAAAATCTTCCAGCTGTGCTGGTATATTTTTGNTTNATTACTTTATTGTTTTGATCAACAGTTTCAAATATTGAAATAATTTTAGTATGTAGACTTATTGATTTATTTTCTAAAGCTTGTTCAATTTCATCAATATTAGAAAATATTCCCTTTGGTTTTTCTGATTTGGAAGCTTGAGATANATAATAAATACCAAGTACTATATCTTGGCTTGGCACTATGATCGGTTTTCCATTAGATGGGCTTAAAATATTATTTGTAGACATCATAAGTACTCTTGCTTCTAGTTGTGCTTCAAGACTTAACGGTATGTGCACTGCCATTTGGTCCCCATCAAAGTCTGCATTAAANGCNGCACAAACTAACGGGTGAAGCTCAATAGCATTACCTTCAATTAACTTTGCCTCAAATGCTTGAACACCTAATCTGTGAAGAGTTGGCGCCCTATTTAATATTACAGGATGTTCCCTAATAATATGTTCAAGAGCATCCCAAACCTCACTTTTTTCCTTTTCTACCAATCTTTTAGCTTGCTTGATAGTTGTAGCTAAACCCAATTTATCTAATCTGGCATATAGGAAAGGTTTAAAAAGTTCNAAAGCCATTTTCTTTGGAAGACCACATTGATGTAATTTAAGTTCCGGNCCTACAACAATTACTGATCTNCCNGAGTAATCTACTCTTTTCCCAAGTAAATTCTGTCTAAACCTTCCTTGTTTACCTTTAAGCATCTCAGCTAAAGATTTTAAAGGTCTTTTTCCTGTTCCAGTGATAACTCTACCTCTTCTTCCGTTGTCAAACAAAGCGTCAACAGACTCTTGGAGCATTCTTTTTTCATTTCTAACTATAATGTCTGGAGCTTTTAGATCTAGAAGCCTCTTTANTCTATTATTTCTATTAATTACTCGTCTATACAAATCATTAAGATCTGAAGTAGCAAATCTTCCACCATCTAAAGGAACTAATGGTCTTAATTCTGGTGGAATAACTGGAACAGTGGTNAAAATCATCCATTCAGGTTTATTTGCAGAATTAATAAAAGACTCTATTAATTTTAATCTTTTAATTGTTCTTTCTTCAGTTACTTTTGATTTTACTTCTTTTAAAGATTCTCTAAGCTTTTTTTGTTCGGACTGGAGATCAAGATTAATAAGTATTTCTCTAACTGCTTCAGCTCCTATGCCAGCAGTAAAAGCGTCTTCTCCAAATTCATCCTGAGACTTTATAAGTTCTTCTTCACTTAAAAGTTGACCTTGTTTTAATTTGGTTAATCCAGGTTCAATAACGATGAAACTTTCAAAATAAAGAACCTTTTCAACTTCTTTTAGTTTCATATCAATAGCTAAAGATATTCTGCTTGGAAGTGATTTTAAGAACCAAATATGAGCTACAGGACATGCTAAATCAATATGCCCCATTCTTTCACGCCTAACATTTGATTTAGTGACTTCTACACCACACTTTTCACAAATTATTCCTCTAAACTTCATTCTTTTATACTTTCCACAAAGGCACTCATAGTCTTTTACAGGCCCAAANATTCTNGAGCAAAATAANCCATCTTTTTCTGGTCTAAAAGTTCTGTAATTTATAGTCTCAGGTTTTTTTATTTCACCGAATGACCAAGATTTGATTTTATCAGGGCTAGCTAAAGTAATTTTAATACTTCCAAAATTATTTTCAGATGCAAGATTTTTGTTATCAAAATTTTTAGTTATATTTTTTTCCATTTTAATTTAATTCTATGTTAAGTCCTAGGGCTCTAATTTCTTTGATTAATACATTAAAAGACTCAGGTACTCCTGACTCAAAATTATTATTTCCCTTGACAATTGTCTCATATACTTTAGTTCGTCCAGCAACATCATCAGATTTAACTGTTAATATTTCTTGAAGTGTATATGAAGCTCCGTAGGCTTCTAAAGCCCAGACCTCCATTTCGCCAAATCTTTGTCCTCCTAATTGAGCCTTTCCTCCTAAAGGTTGTTGAGTTACCAAACTATAAGGTCCTGTTGATCTCGCATGAATTTTATCTTCAACTAAATGATTTAATTTTAACATATAAATAGTCCCAACTGTTACAGGTCTATCAAATTGTTCTCCAGTTCTTCCATCCCATAAATTAGTTTGTCCACTAGATGGAAGTTTAGCTAAGTCTAACATCTTTGTTATGTCTTTGGTCGATGCGCCGTCGAAAACAGGTGTGCCGATTGGTATGCCATTAGAAATATTTTTTACTAATTCAAATATTTCTTTTTTCGATAATTTTGATATAACAATATCATAATATTCTTTTCCATATATCTCTTTTAACTTATTTTTAAGCTCTTCAAACTCATTTTCAAAGTTTTTTAAATGAGATTTAATTTGATCACCTAATTCAGAACAAGACCAGCCAAGATGTGTTTCAAGTATTTGGCCCACATTCATTCTACTTGGTACTCCAAGAGGATTTAAAACTATATCTACGGGTTTTCCATTTTCCATATATGGCATGTCCTCAACGGGAACTATTTTACTTACAACTCCTTTATTACCATGCCTTCCTGCCATTTTATCACCTGGCATAAGCCTTCTTTTTACTGCTACGAAAACTTTTACTACTTTCATAACTGTTGGTAATAAATCATCACCTTGTTGAATTTTGCTAACTTTATCGTCAAACCGTAAATTTATATCTTCTAAAGCATTTTCATATTGGTTTTTAAGTTTCAAAATATTTTCACTAATTTTTTCGTCTTTAAATGAAATTTTCCATAAATCTTTAAGGCCTAAATTTTGTAGGTCATTATCATTTAATGTTAAGCCAGCCTTAAGTTCTTTATAGCTTTTATCAATAGACTGGTTTTTTAATAAATCCGTGGCTCTTGATTTTATATTTCTATTTAAAATCTCCTCTTCAACTTTTCTATCCTCTTGAACTAATTCAATTTCTGATCTTTCTATAGCTATAGATCTCTCATCTTTTTCAATTCCGTGTCTATTGAAAACTCTAACATCAATAACAACACCTGCGCTTCCAGAAGGAAGTTTTAATGAAGAATCTCTAACATCTGTGGCTTTTTCACCAAAAATAGATCTTAAAAGTTTTTCCTCTGGACTAGATGAGGTTTCACTTTTAGGAGTAACTTTTCCCACTAATATATCACTTGGTTTTACTTCAGCCCCAACATAAACTATTCCAGACTCATCTAAATTTCTTAGGCTTTCCTCGCTAACATTTGGAATATCTCTTGTTATTTCCTCAGCTCCTAATTTTGTATCTCGAGCCATTGACTCATATTCTTCAATATGAATTGAAGTAAAAACATCATCAGTTACGCACCTTTCCGATATTAAAATAGAGTCTTCAAAGTTGTAACCTTGCCATGGCATAAATGCTACTGTTACATTTTTTCCTAAAGCTAATTCACCAAGTTTTGTTGCAGGACCGTCTGCAATTATATCTCCTTTTTTAATTTCATCACCAACTTTAACTAAAGGTTTTTGATTTATACATGTGTTTTGATTAGACCTTTTAAATTTAGAAAGATTATAAATATCAACGGCGGACTGTGATAAATCTTTAACTTCAGTTGCCTTAACAACAATTCTTTTTCCATCAATTTTGTCAACCACGCCACTTCTTTTTGCAACAATTGTTACCCCGGAGTCTAAAGCAACATCGGATTCTATGCCTGTTCCAACTAGAGGCGACTCTGGTTTTAGTAGGGGAACTGCTTGCCTCATCATGTTTGAGCCCATAAGAGCACGATTAGCATCATCATTTTCAAGAAAAGGAATTAAAGCTGCTGCTACTGAGACTAGCTGTTTTGGAGATACATCAATGTAGTCTATATTATCTTTATTTGATAATTGAAAATTTAAGTTCTTTCTACAAGCAACTAACTCTTCCTCGAAAGATCCATTTTTATCTAAAACTGAGTTTGCTTGAGCGATTGTAAACTTCTCTTCTTCTATAGCTGAAAGATATTTAATTTCATTAGTAACTTTGCCTTTAATAACTTTTTTATACGGACTTTCAATATAGCCAAATTTATTTACTCTACAGTATGTTGCAAGACTATTAATCAATCCTATGTTTGGACCTTCAGGTGTTTCGATTGGGCATATTCTTCCATAATGGGTAGGATGAACATCTCTAACTTCAAACCCAGCTCTTTCTCTTGTCAAACCTCCAGGGCCTAGTGCTGAAACCCTTCTTTTGTGAGTAATCTCTGATAATGGATTCGTTTGATCCATAAATTGCGATAATTGAGAAGTTGCGAAAAAATCTTTTAAAGAGGTCGTGATAGGTTTAGCGTTAATCAAATCTTGAGGCATCGCGGACTCAATTTCTAAAAAAGTAGACATTTTTTCTTTTACAGTTCTTTCCATTCTTAAAAGACCAATTCTAAATTGATTTTCAACGAGCTCACCTACTGATCTTACTCTTCTATTGCCTAAATGATCGATATCATCAACTTCACCTTTTCCATCTCTTAAATCGAGCATAAATTTTATAATTGCAATTATATCTTCTGAATTTAAGGTATTATCGTTAGCATCTCTATTTAAATTTAGTTTTGAATTTAATTTAACTCTTCCTACCTCAGATAGATCGTATCTATCTTTGTTAAAATATAAATTTTTGAAAACATCCTCAGCAATTTCAACAGTTGGTGCTTCGCCAGGTCTTAATACTTTGTAGATATCATTTAAGGCCTCAGCTTTATTTGAATTTTTGTCAATTTTTAAGGTTTCAAGTAAATATGGTCCTTTATTAATAGGATCAATATTTACTAGCTCTAAAGTTTTTAAACCTTCACTTCTAAGTTTTTCGATAGTTTCATCATTTATGTCTGATCCTGATGAAAGTATTAAATTATTGTTTTTGTCTATTAGATCTTTCGCGGTATATTTGCCGATTAACTCTTCATTAGTAATGAATATTTCTTTTAAACCCTTTTCTTCAAGCTTCTTTGCAATTACAATATTTAATTTTTCCCCTTTTAGTAATATTTTTTTATTGGTTTTTGCGTCAACTAAATCAAACCCTAATTTAACAGGTCTTTTAAATTTATGAATATCAAAAGTTGTTATCCATTTGTTATTTTTCTCATCAAAACTATATTTGTTAGTTGTGTAAAAACTTTTGATAATTTTTTCCTTTGATAAATCTAATGCAAATAATATTGTTGTTATTGGAAGCTTCTTTTTTCTATCAATTCTAAAATATAGAATATCTTTTGGATCAAATTCAAAATCTAACCAAGATCCTCTTCCTGGAATTATTCTGCAATTAAACAATAATTTACCACTTGAATGTGTTTTTCCTTTATCGTGATCAAAAAAGACGCCAGGGCTTCTATGCATTTGATTTACCACTACTCTCTCTACTCCGTTTACAACAAATGTACCACTAGGAGTCATTAAAGGTAATTCTCCAATAAAAACCTCTTGTTCTTTAGCAGATAAAATTTGTTTTGTATTATTTTCTGTATCAATGTCATAAACCACCAATCTAAGATTAGCTTTTAAAGATGCAGAATATGTCAAACTTCTTTGCTTACACTCAAGAACATCAAACTTGGGTTTTTCTAATTTGTATGAAATGTATTCAAGAGTGGATTTGTCTGAGTTATCATCAATAGGAAAAATACTTTTAAATACTTTATCGATACCTTTTGAAAGGATATCCATTTGTTCGTTAAGAGCTTTAGAAGATAAAAATTCTTGATATGAATTTTTTTGAACCTCAATTAAATTAGGAATTGATAAACCTTCTTTTAGTTTACCAAAACTTTTTCTAATACTTTTTTTTTGAGTAAAAGATAATTCCATTAATTATTTTTATCACGAAATTAACTTCGTAATAATCTAGTCTTAAATTTTAATTTACTTTAATTCTACTTTAGCGCCGGCAGCTTCAAGTTTTTTCTTAAATTCGTCGGCTTCTTTTTTAGGAACACCTGCTTTTATTTCTTTTGGAGCTCCTTCAACTAAATCTTTTGCTTCTTTTAAACCTAAGCCTGTTATAGCTCTAACTTCTTTAATAACATTAATTTTTTTATCTCCTGCTGCTGCTAAAAAAAGTGAAAATTCTGATTTTTCTTCAGCTGCTGGTGCTGCACCTGGTGCTGCTGCTGCTGCAACTGGAGCTGCTGCAGTTACTCCCCATTTTTCCTCTAATTGTTTTGAAAGTTCTGCTGCTTCTACAACAGTTAATTTTGATAAATCGTCTATAATTTTATTTAAGTCTGACATTGGTGATCCTTGTAATTATTTTTTTAAAGCTTTCGCGCGCGCTAAATTAGCAATTTTTGAGCCAGGTGCAAGTAAAATACTCACTAATTTTTGAGCAGGTGATGACAAAATACCTACAATTTTAGCCCTTGCTTCTTCTAAAGAAGGTAATGTGGCGATAATAGCCACCTCCTTTTGATCTAAAACCTTACCATCCATAAAGCCTGCTATTATTTTTAATTTTTCGTGAGATTTTGCAAATTTTGTTAGAATCTTTGCTGTAGTTATTGGATCAGATGAAAGAGCTGCAGCTGTTGGACCAGAAAAATATTTTTCTAAATCTTTTACGGGTGTTTCTTTTATTGCAATTTTTGTAATTCTATTTTTTGTTATTTTAAAAATAATACCCTTTTCTCTTAATTGTTTTCTTAATTCATCAAGTTCATTTACGTTTAATCCTTGATACTGAGCAATCATAACAGAATTGTTTGAAGAAAAATTTTTTTTCATTTCTTCAATATAGCTTTGTTTATTTTCTTTGCTCATCATAATTAGTTTTTGTTTCCTATTTTACAAGATATGCCCATTGTAGATGTCAAAAAGATATTTTTTATAAATTCTCCTTTGATATTTTCAGGCTTTTCTTTTTTTAAAAAATCGATAAAAAAACTATAATTTTCTTGTAATTTTTCCTTTGAAAAATTTTTTCTTCCAATTGATAAAGCTAGATTACCATCTTTGTCATTTTTAATTTCTACTAAACCTGTTTTTAGATCTGTTATTGATTTTTTAAGATCATTAGAAACAGTACCTAGTTTTGGGTTCGGCATAAGTCCTTTTGGTCCAAGAATTTTTCCGAGTTTTCCAATTTTGCTCATCATTCCAGGTGTGCAGATTAATTTATCAAAATTTAATTTGCCGCTTGAAATTTGATCTAATAAGTCTTGAGAGCCAGCTATATCTGCACCAATCTTTTTCGCTTCTTCTACTTTTTCTTGCTCACACAAAACTGCAATCTTTAATTTTTTTCCATTTGAATTAGGTAATTTTACCACTGTTCTTAAATTAAAATCTCCACCTTTTGATTGTTTTGTATTTATTCTTATTGATAAATCGATAGATTCCTCCATTTTTGAAGTACATGTTTCTTTGACTAAATCTATTGATTTGTCAATTGGTAACTTTTCTCTAATTTTTTTCTTTTCTATTAATTTAAATCTTTTTGATTTTTGTTTCATTCTTTTACCTCTATACCCATTGATCTAGCTGAGCCACAAATTATTTTCGTAGCTTCTTTCAAATCAAAAGCATTTAAATCTTTCATTTTTTCTTTAGCTATTGCTTCAGCTTGTTTCATAGTTATTGATCCTGCAACAACTCTGCCAGGTTCTTTCGATCCACTTTTTAACTTGGCAGCTTCTCTAATAAAATGCGAAGCTGGTGGAGATTTAATTACAAAGTCAAATTTTTTATCTTTATAAACCGTTATTACGACTGGTACTGGTTTACCCATAAAAGATTTTGTTTTCTCGTTAAAAGCTTTACAAAATTCCATTATATTTATACCCCTTTGTCCAAGAGCAGGACCAACTGGTGGAGCTGGGTTTGCTTGTCCACCTTTAATTTGTAGTTTTACATATCCTGTTATCTCTTTTGCCATAACTAATTCTTTTCCACCTGGTTAAATTCTAAATCTACCGGAGTAGCCCTACCAAATATCGAAACTGATACCTTTAGTCTAGACTTTTCTTCGTCTATTTGTTCAATCAAACCAGTAAAAGAGGCAAAAGGACCGTCACAGACTTTTACTTTTTCACCAATTTCAAAACTTATACCTGTTTTTTGATTAATTGCACTTTCAGAAACTTGACCTAAAATTCTTTTTATCTCATTATCTGAAATCGGAGTAGGTTTATCTGAAGAACCTAAGAAACCACTTACTTTCTGTAAATTTTTAATTAAATGATATATTTGTTTAGTTAATTCAATTTTAATTAAAACATACCCAGGAAAATATTTTTTTTCTTTTTTTGTTCTCTTTCCTTTTTTTACCTCAGTTACTTGATGAGTGGGGATTAGGAGTTGATCTAAATTGCTATCTAATTTATGTCTTTTAAGTTCCTCTTTAATGCTTTCAACGACTTTTTTTTCAAAGCCAGAGTATGCTTGTACAATATACCAATTCATTTAAAAACTTATGTTTAAAATTATATTTAATAAAAATCTTAATATTTGATCCAAGAGCAAAAAGAATATCGCAGCTATTGATGCTAATCCAAATACCATTAGCGCACCTGTCATAGTATCTTTTTTTGTAGGCCAAGAAATTCTAAAAGCCTCTTGTTTTACTTCCTGTAAAAATTTTAAAGGATTTCTCATAATACTAGTTTAATTGGCAGGAGCGGAGGGACTCGAACCCACAGCCTCCGGTTTTGGAGACCGGCGCTCTACCAATTGAGCTACGCTCCTATTTAATTATCTTCGTT
>NZFE01000011.1 GCA_002689245.1 Candidatus Pelagibacter sp. | reverse complement strand
ATAGATAATTATGATAGCTTTACTTATAATTTGTATCATTATATTTCTAAAATAAATAAAAATGTTGATGTTGTTAGAAATGATAAGATAGAAGGAAGCTATATTTTCAAAAAAAAATACAATAAAATTGTTATATCACCTGGTCCAGGAAATCCAAATCAAGCTGGAAACTGCCTTGAAATAGTTAAACATGTTCACAAAAAAATTCCTATTCTTGGTGTGTGCTTAGGTCATCAAATTATTGGACAAGCTTTCGGTGGAAAGATAATTAATGCAAAGAATTTAATGCACGGAAAAACAAGTAAAATTAAACACATTAAAAAAGGATTGTTTAAAAATATTAAAAACAATTTTGAAGCAACTAGATACCATAGTTTGGTAGTTGATCGAAAAAGACTTTCAAAAAACCTTGTAATCACTGCAGAAACTAAAAATAAAATTATTATGGGCTTGATGCATAAAGACTATGATATTCATGGCTTTCAATTTCATCCTGAGAGTATTAGTACTAAAGTAGGAATGAAATTAATTGAGAATTTTATAAAGAATTGAAATGTCAAATATCAAAGAAAAGTTAGAAAAAGGTCAAAACCTTTCTTTTGAAGAAAGTAAAGTTCTTTTTTCAGAGCTTATGGAAGGAAAATATAAAGAGAGTTCAATTATAAGTATACTAGAAAGTCTTTTAGTAAAAGGCGAAACAAAAGATGAGCTCGCAGGCGGTATCTACATACTCAGAGAAAAAGCAAACAAAGTTAATACAGATGAAAATACTGTAGATACATGCGGTACTGGTGGTGACGGTCAAAACTCACTTAATATTTCTACTGCAGCAGCTATAGTTTTAGCGAGTATGGGTGTAAAAGTTGCTAAGCATGGTAATAAGGCCGTCTCATCAAATTGTGGATCTGCAGATGTGCTTGAGGCTTTAAAAATTAATATTAATTTAAGTCCTAAAGAAGCTGAGGAAAATATTAAAAAATTCAATTTTGCATTTATGTTTGCTCCAAATTATCACTCTGCGATGAAACATGTCGGACCCGCTAGAAAAAAAATGGGAAAGAAAACAATATTTAATTTAATCGGTCCTTTGAGTAGCCCTGCACAAGTAAAAAGACAGGTGATCGGAGTATTTGATAAAAAATGGATGAAACCTTTTGCGGAAGCCTTAAAAGAAAATGGTGTTGTTCATGCTTATATTGTGCATAGCGATGATGGAATGGATGAAATTTCACCATTTGAAAAAACTAATGTAGTGGAACTTAAGGGAGATAGAATAAAGCAATTTTCAATAGATCCAAAAAATCTTGGCTTAAATTCAACTAACAGAGAAACTTTAAAAGGTAAAAATGCTGAATATAATTCTGAAAAAATTATTGAAATTTATAAAGGAAAAAATAACGAATTTTCTCAATCTGTGGCTTTAAATGTTGCTGCAGGTTTGATTGTTTCTGGTAAAGAAAATGATTTTAAAAAAGCTTTTGAAAACGCTATGGAACATTTAAATTCAGGTAAAGTGTTTCAACATTTAATTAAAATTCAATCTAATTAATGAAAAATATACTTGAAAAAATTATAAAGGATAAAAAACAATCTTTAGAATTAATCAAAAAAGATAAATCTTTAGATACGCTAGAAAAGAGTGTTAAAGATCAGAATTTTTATAATTTTAAAGAAACAATTCAAAAAAATAAAGGTATTTCCATAATATCTGAAATAAAAAAAGCAAGTCCTTCTGCAGGTACTCTTATTGATAATTTTAATCATATGGAAATAGCAAAAATGTATGTTGAAAACGGTGCTACTTGTCTTTCAGTATTGACAGAGGAGAAGTATTTTTTGGGTAAATTAGAGCATATTCAAGATATTAAAAAAAAATTTAAAATTCCTATTTTAGCAAAAGACTTTTTTATAGATCCTTATCAAATAGCTTTAGCTAAAAGTTTTGGAAGTGATTGTATATTAATAATTATTGCTGCTCTAAATGGTAGTCAAGCTGATGAAATATATTCAGAGGCTTTAAAACATAATCTTTCTGTTATAGTAGAAGTACATGATCTTAAAGAGGCTGAGATGGCATTAAAATATGATCAAGCTTTGATAGGAATTAACAATAGAAATTTAAAAACTTTGGATGTTTCTATTAATAATACGATTTCAATTTTTGAAGTTGTTAAAGCACACAAAGGACCTATTTTATCTGAAAGTGGAATAAAGGATGAGAATGATGCACAATACATTTACGAAAAAACAGGTATTAAAAATTTTCTAATCGGAGAATCACTTTTAAAATCCGACAAACCTGGTGAATTAATGAAAAGATTAATTCAAATTACTCAATAAAATTAACACTTATTTGAAGTTGTAATTTAAAAAGAACTTTAATAGAACATAGATGTACGAGGTTTGTTCTATGCTTACAAAAAAACAAAAAAACTTATTATTATTTATAAATAAAAAAATTAGATCTTCAGGAATTTCGCCGTCTTANGAAGANATGAAAAATTCNCTCAACTTGAAGTCGAAATCTGGTATTCACAGATTAATTAGTGCCNTAGAAGAANGNGGTTTTGTNAAAAGATTAGCTCATAAAGCAAGNGCTTTNGANGTAGTTAAACTCCCNGAAAATGCTAGTGCTAACGATATTTTTAATTCTTTNACACCAAGCNTNATTAAAGGTGGTTTNGATAAATCAAAAANCAACTCTTCTAAAGTTTCTGTNCTNGGAAGCATTGCAGCTGGNACTCCAATNGAAGCTATACAACATGAAGTTGATAAAGTTGCTCTNCCNGANGATTTGCANAAAAATGGTGAATATTTTGGTTTAAAAGTTAAAGGNGACTCTATGATTGAAGCNGGAATAAATGATGGTGANACNGTAATNATAAAAAAAACANCTACAGCTGACACAGGGCAAATTGCTGTNGTACTAATTGATGAACAAGAAGCTACCCTNAAGAGAATAAGAAAAAAAGGTAANACAATTGCTTTAGAGGCNGCTAACAAAAATTATGATACTAAAATATACGCCTCTAANAGAATAAAAATCCAAGGAAGATTAATTTCTTTATATAGAAACTTTCACTAAAATAGTCTAAAAATACTGAATGTCTTTTAATTGTAGGTTTGCTCCGTCCCCTACTGGTCCACTTCATATTGGAGGGGTCAGAACAGCATTATTTAATTGGTTGTTGGCTAGAAAAAATAAAGGAAAATTTTTTCTTAGAATAGAAGATACAGATAAAGAGAGATCTAAAGATGAATTTAAACATCAAATAATAAATTCTTTGAAATGGTTAAGCATTGATTATGACGGAAATGAGTATATTCAATCTAAAAATATATCAAAACATATTTTTGTAGCAGAAGAACTTATTAAAAAAGGGTTTGCATATGAATGTTATTGTTCGGAAGATGAAATAAACGAACAAAAAGAAAAATGTAAAAAACAAGGTATACCTTATGTTTACAATAGAAAATGGAGAGACTCTAAAGATTTGAAAATACCTAAAGATGTTAAACCAGTAATAAGATTTAAAAGTAAAATCTCTGGAAACACTACTATTATTGACTTAGTTCAAGGAGAGAGAAATATATCAAACTCTACTATTGAAGATTTCATAATATTAAGAAAAGATAAGTCTCCCACCTATCAACTTTCTGCTACTGTAGATGATCATGAAATGAAAATAACTCACGTTATAAGAGGCGACGACCATATGATCAATTCCTTCAAACAAAAACAAATTTACGATGCAATGGAATGGGAAGTTCCAAAATTTGCTCATATACCTTTAATTCATAGTGAAAAAGGAAAAAAGCTATCCAAGAGAGATAATGCTTCAACAATAAATGATTATATAAAAATTGGTATCATTCCAGAGGCTTTGCGGAATTATTTATTAAGATTGGGCTGGTCCCACAAAGATAAAGAAATTTTTTCACTTAAGGAAAGTATAGAGCTATTTAATTTTGAGGGAATAGGTAAATCACCCTCTAAATTAGATATGTCTAGAATCTTATCAATGAATGAGACTTACATAAAATCCATGAACGAAACAGACTTATTCAATAAATTGATAGAATTTTCTGATAAATTCAAAACTAAAATTGATAAATCAAAAGAGAATGTAGTTTTAAAATCATTAAATTTTTTAAAAAATAAAGCAAAAACACTTGAAGATATTTATAATAACTCAGGCTATATCCTTAGTGATAACTTGAAGATATCAAGCGAGGACAAATCTTTGGTTGATAAAAAGTCTCAAGATATTATCAAAAATTTTATAGAAGATTTCGATGCATTAACAGATTTAAATAAAACAAGTTTAGAACCAATTATAAAAAATTTAATTGATAAACACAAAACTAACTTTAAAGGTGTTGGGCAACCATTAAGGATTGGCCTGGTTGGTACAAAATTTGGGCCTGGTATTTATGATATTATTTTATCTTTAGATAAAACCACTGTGATAAATAGGTTAAAAAAATTAGTCTAATGTCGAAACCATATTTATTTAGTCCAAGTGAATTTGCATTTGGATACTCAGGTTGCAAAAGATGTTACTACGATCTCAAAGTAAACAATATAAGAATAAATTTTGGTTTCCCGACAATATTTTCAAAGATAGATACAATTCAGAAAAAATTTTACCACAATAAACCATCTAAATATTTAAATACTAATAAAGTGCCTGAAGGAATAATAAAAACAGATTACGCTAAGCTACATAAATCGGAAGTTCTTTATGATCAAAAAGATAGAGCATTTCAATTAAGAGGTAAAATCGATGCTTATATTGATCACAAAGATTTTTTTTCAATAATAGATTTTAAGGTTACAAATATAAACGAAAAGAAATCACTAAAATATATGACGCAATTAAATAGTTATGCAATTATGTTTGAAAAGCCGGATGAAAACTATTTAAAGTTAAGTCCAGTAAAAAATCTTGGAATTTTTTGTTTTGAACCAGAGAACTTAAAATTAGAAATTACACCAGCGCTTGAAATGTCTACACAATATTTCGAAATTAAAAGAGATGATGATTTATATCTAAAATTTATAACTGATATAATAGATTTTTTAGAAGGTGATATTCCAAACTTAAATAATGACTGCGGTCTTTGTAATTTAAAATTACAGACTTTTCCAAAGTGAGTCTGCAACCAGGTCTGTTGGCAAGTTCTTTGTTCTAAAGCTTTCTAAAATTTTTTCAGTATTAGATATTTGTTTTTTTATTTTATTTTGATCTTCTAAAAAACTAGAAACTAATTTATAAATTTCTTTAGGGTTACACTTTGATTGTAATAGTTCAGGAATAATCATCTGTCCAGCCGCTATATTTAATATGTTTGCATATTTTATTTTTACTAACATTTTTACAATTAAAAAATTTATAAAATTCATCTTGTAAATAATTATTGAAGGTATTTTCCTTTTACTTATTTCAAGAGATATAGTGCCCGATTTTGAAACAGCAAAAATTGATTTTTTTAATATATGGTCTTTGATTTTCTCATCAGAAATAATTTCCGTATTATTAATTTGGCTTTTATTTATAATATTTTCTAAATTAAACCTTTGAGCTTTTGTCGAGTGAAAAACATATAAAAAATCTTCATACTTTTCATTCATGAGTTTAATAAACTCTAATAATATTGGAGTAAGTTTTTTTACTTCACTATCTCTACTTCCTGGAAAAACAGAAATTATTGCTTTATTTTTTTTGATAACTTGATTAAGTTCAATCTTAACTTCTTTATTATTTTCTAAAAGTGGATGACCAACAAACTCAAAACTAACATTTTCCTTTTCCCAATATTTTTTTTCAAATTTGAATAAAAGTAAAATATGATCAACAAATTTTTTAATTTTCTTTACTCTTCCCTCTCTCCATACCCAAACCTGTGGCGCTACAAAATGTATTGTTTTTATATCAGGTGATTTTTTTTTTACCTTTTCAGCAACTCTCAAAGTAAAATCTGGGCTGTCTACAGAAAACAAAATATCTGGGTTAAACTCTAAAATTTTTTGAACTGTTTCATTTATTTTTCTCTTAATTTTGAATAAATTTAGTAATACTCGAGTGAAACCCAGGTATGTTACTTCGCTTAGATTTGAGATTGAATTTATCCCTAAAGATTTAAGTTCTTCTCCTCCTAAACAAAGAAAGTTGATACTTGGATCTTTAATTTTTAGTTTCGAGATGACTTTAGCGGCTAATTTATCACCTGAAGGTTCGCCTGTTAAAATAAATATTTTCTTCATTTAAACATTCTCCAAATACTGCCGTTATCAGATAATAAATAAATTTCTCCTGTTTTTTTATGAATTTTAATATCTCTTATTCTTCCAATATTTCCCTTGAATATTATTTGTTCAACAATAAGAGAGTCTTTAAAACTAATTTTTCTTAATGACTGATCTTTTAAAGCAGTAACAAGTGCATCTCCGTTCCATTCCTTAAATTCCTCACCTTTGTATATTGCAATTGCGCTTGCTGCTATAGATGGTACCCAATATTTTATAGCCTTGGTAAATCCTGGCTTCCATTTTGGACCAATTTTAGTTCCACTATAATTTGTTCCTCCCCATCCTAATATTTTCCAACCATAATTTTCACCATAATTTACTGTACCAAACCAATCACCTCCCTTCGCGCCGTGATTGCTTATATAAATTTTATCGTCAAATGGTGATAAAGCCATACCTTGAGGATTTCTTACACCTATCTGATAGATTTCAGGTAGCCAATCTTTTTTATCTTTAAACTTTGGATTATCTTCTGGAATAGAACCGTCTAAATTTATTCTAATAATACTGCCAGGATGCTTCTGGGGATCTTGAGCGATCATACCTTCACCTCTTTCTCCAGCGGTTATAAAAAGTTTATCTTTTTTAATGACTAATCGTGAACCAAAGTGATATCCGGAGTTAATGGGGGGTTCGGCTCTAAAAATATTTTTAAAACTTATATCTTTATTATTAAATGCTCCTATAGCAACTGATGTACTAGATTGCCAATTTCCTCTATTTTCAGAATAAGAAACATAAACATTTTTATTATGAAACAAAACGTCTAACAAGCCGCCCTGCCCATCCTCCAAGACAGATAAATTGTGTTTGATAGCTGATTTTGTTTTATCTTTTAAATTTACAACCAAAAGATTTCCAGGTTTTTCCGTTACCAGAATATTATTTTCATTAATAAAGGAAAGGCTCCATGGTTTGTTTAACCCATCAAATATTTTAATAAGTTTAATTTCTGAGGCGTATAAGTAAGTAAAAATAAAATAAATTAAAAGTGATAAGAGTATTTTTTTCATTTTGATAAGATAAACATTTTATTTTTATTTGCAAAATTAATACATTTTTTTCTTTCTAAAAAAATATTTTGCTTATTTTTTACCACTATACCTTTAAGGCCAGCTAACTTACATTGTTTTAATGTTTTCAAACCGACAGTCGGCAAATCCACTCTTAAATCTTGTTTTTTTTTTGGAAATTTGACTAATACACCATTATTTTTAAATTGCTTATTTTTTAATTTTTTGAGTAAATTTTGAGTGCCACCACTACCCTCGATAGCTATTACTTTTTTATTTCTAACTACTGTGCCTTGGCTAAAGTTATGTTTATTTAATTTATTTAATGTTGAAATTGCTTTATGAATATCATTTTTGTCATTATTTGTAGGTTTAATTTTTGTGTAAATACCTTTTTTTAAAGTAAGCTCAGGATTAAAAAACAATGAGCTAATAGTTTTAATCTTTTCTCTTTTGAAAATTTGAATTATTTCTTTTAAAATAGCTGCATCACCGACTCTATAGCTTTTTATGATTTTAGGCATATAATAAACACCTATCAAATCTAGTCTTAGTTTTGAAAATTTAGGTTTTTTAACTTTTCCTGCAAAAAGTACTTTTTTGCATTTTTTTTCCTTTAGTAAATTTATAATTTTTCCAAATTGACCTATGGATACTCTTTTAGAGTTATTATCTTTTTTGAAAGAACTTTTTTTACTTAAATCTATGATTAAGTATTTCAATTTTTTTTGTTTGATTTTTTTCAGTACTACCTTAGGAAAATCAGTGTCTCCGAATATTAATCCAATCATTATTTAGCTAATGGTGTGCAAATAGGCCTTTTTTTATCTTTTGCTATAAAATCTATAACCTCTTTAACTAAATCATTTTTCTTAAATTCACCATTAATTTTAGTTAAATTTTCATGAAGTTTCTGGGATGAGAAGATTTTTTTATAAGCTGTATCTAATTCTAAAATTTTTTTATTTTCATATTTTTTTCTTCTTAATCCAATTAAATTTATACCTTGTAAGTAATTTCTGTTACCAAATGATAGGCCAAATGGAATCACATCTTTAAGAACTCCTGTCATACCCCCAATCATTGCTAATCTTCCTATTCTTGTGAATTGTTGAACTGCTGAGTTTCCTCCAATAACAACTGAGTCTTCTAATGTGACATGTCCCCCTAAAGGAACATTGTTGGCTATAACAACGTTGTTACCAACTTTACAATCGTGAGCTATATGTGATGAGATCATAAATAAACAATTATTTCCAACACTTGTTGTTCCACCTCCTCCTTCAGTACCTGGATTAATTGTTACATACTCTCTGATCACATTATTTTCTCCAATTAAAACACTATTTGTTTCTCCTTTATATTTTAAATCTTGTGGCATAGTTCCAATACTCGCAAATGGAAATATTTTTGTACTTTTACCAACTTTTGTATTTCCTTCAATGTGAACATTAGAGACTAATTCTACATTTTGTTGAAGCTCAACATTTGGACCAACATAACAAAAGGGACCAATTTTTACATTATTTCCTATTTTTGCTTTTTTATCTATAACACTTGAGCTGTGTATCATTTTATTTCCTATCAACTATTGTTGCTGACCATTCTGCGTCTGCCATTCTTTTTCCTTCAACTTTAGCTGTTCCTTTGTATTTCCAAACTCTCCCGTGAGATCTTATTGCTTCTATTTCTAAATGAAGTTCGCAATCAGGTAAGACTGGATTTCTAAATTTAGCTTTTTCGACACTCATTAAATAAACCAATTTATTATCGTATTCCTTTGGATCAATTCCGCATGCTGTCAATGCTGCAGCCGCTTGACCAAAAGCTTCTACAATTAAAACTCCTGGCATAACTGGCTGACCAGGAAAATGTCCTTGAACATAAAATCCATCTTTTTTAACATTCATAATTGCTGTAGCAGATTTTAAGTTAACAATTTTAGTGAGTTTATCTATAAGCAACATAGGCGCTCTGTGAGGAAGTAACTGTTCGATCTCTTTTCTATCTATAGAGTCTTTTTTTATCATTTGCTTTTTTTTAAAAATTCTTTCAGTGGGACTGCCGGATATCCCATAACAATAGTATCATCAGGTATATCTTTTACCACACCACTACCTCCGCCGATTTTAACATTATTTCCAATCTTTAAGTGCCCTGAAACTCCTGCTTGACCACCTATTGAAACATTATTTCCTAATGTAGAGCTGCCTGCAAATCCAACTTGACCAGCTATCATGCAATTTCTTCCAATTTTTACATTATGCGCCATATGTACTTGATTATCTAAAAAAGTATTTGCCCCTATTACGGTGTCACCAATTGATCCTCTATCAATAGTACAAGAAGCGCCTATTTCAACATTATCTTCAAGAATTACTTTTCCAATATGAGGAATTCTAAAATTTTTATCTTTCAAAGGAATAAATCCAAAACCTTTCAAGCCTATTTTTGCTCCATCCTGAATAACAACATTATTGCCTATGAATGAGTTTTTAATCATAATTTGTGAACCAATTGTACAATCTTTACCTATTAAAACATCATGCTCTAAAATTGTATTGCTTCCAATTATACTTGATTTACCTATTTTTACGTTTTTTCCAACTAAAACATTGTTACCAAATTTTACCCCCGGAAATTTCGATTTTTTTGCTATTTCAAGAGAAATATCAGGATAGTCTAAGTCCGCATTTGGATAGAATTTTGATGTGGCTTTTGCCAGTTCGAATAGTACGCTTTTAACACAAATGGCTTCACAAGATTGAGGAAGATATTTTTTAAGATTTTCTTTAGTTATACAAGCGCCAGCTTTAGTTTTTTCAGCTAAATATTTATAATTTAAAGACTCAAAGAACGTTAAATCAGATTTTTCAGCTTTATCTAAGGTTTTGATATTTTTAATATTAATTTTAGAATTCGATTGATTAGGAAATAAAATATTTAATTTAAAAGGTCCCTTACTTTTAAAAAAAATATTTTTTGACATTAATTTAAATTAATAGATTTAAATTCCTTATTTAAAATTTCAATAATTTGAGAAGTAATTTCGAACTTTTTATCACCCATTAAAACATTTTTTTTATCAATAACAACAGCAATATTATTTTCTTTCATATACTTGCCTAATAACGGATTGAGATTTTTTAACATTTCATCTCCTGCTTTCTTTCTTTTTGTGGCGACTTCTCTTAAAGATTTTTCTCTTTCTTTATTAAGTTCAAATACTTTTTTTCTTAATGCATCTGCTTTTTTTTTATATTCTTCTTTTGAAAGAGCATTTTTTTGTCCTATAATTTTATTTTCTTCACTTTTTAATTTTTTGGCTGTATCATTAAATTTTTTATTTGAATTATTTAAAAAATTTTTTAAGTAATCTTGAGCCTTTTTACCTGCTATGCTTTGGTTCATTACTTTAGAATAATCTATAAAATAAATATCACTTGCTAATACCTTTTTTTCTATTGTTAAAAAAAAAATTAATATTAATAAAAAAATTTGAAATGGGTTTTTCATTTAAAAAGTTGTTCCTAACCTAAAATTAAAAGATTGTGTAACATCTGTAGTAGCTTTAGAAATATTTTTTGAAAAAATAAATGACATAGGGCCAGCTGGTGACAACCAACTAGTGTTAATTCCTACTGAAGATCGTACTTTATTTGAATCATCTATTGTATCACTATAATCGATACCCCAAACATTTCCTGCGTCTAAAAAAAATCCAATATCTGCATTACTTTTTTCAGGAAAAAAATTAGGGAAATTTGCTTCCAAATTTAAAGTTGATGTATAATTACCACCAACATAGTCTTCACCATCTTTTGGTCCAACTTTTCCTTGCTCAAAGCCTCTTAATCTTCTAGAGGGCAAATTTAATCGTTGACTTAACTTAACATCTTCTCCCTCTAATCCATTTATTGCTGTTACACTAAATTTTAAAGCCCCAACAATATCCTCGTTAACCTCTTTATAATGATTTGAGGAAATACTATTTTTTATATGAGGTTGTTCTGAATATACAGGAAGCTCTTGAAAGAATTTTGATACATGTCCATCAGTAGGCATAAATCTTCTATCTCTTTTATCGCTAGTAAGAGCATAATCAAACATTAAATCTGTTGAGGATCCTGCTTGTTTTTTTAATAAATCTGATGCAGAGCTGTCCGTTTTTAGATCATCGTAAGTCAAACTTAAACCTGGTGAGAAATATATGTCTTTAAATTTTTCGTATGATAAACCTATACCAGCACCGAAAAGATTATTTTCATATCCTGAGTCACTCTGTTCGTTTTTAATATTTTCTATGTAGTAAGAGAGTTGTTTTCCTGTAAAGTTATAGTTTGGATCTGTAAATGATAAAGCGCCTTTTAAAGATTCTGCACTTACATCTGCACTAGCAGCTAAAATCACTCCTTGGCCTAACCAATTATTCTCTTTAACACTAAATGAGAATGATCCACCGTCTGTTCCTATTCCAGCTCCTGCACTTATCTCTCCTGTTGGCATTTCCTCAATAGCAATTTTAATACTTTTAGAATTTGGAGATGATCCATCACTTATAGTCTCTTTAACAGAACTAAATATTCTTTTGCTCTTTATTTGGGCAATAGATTTATCAACTTTGACTTGACTAAATGGATCGCCCTCATCTAAAAGCAATTCACTCCTTATGACAGTTTCATTTGTTATTGTATTCCCTACAATATCAATTTTTTCCACAATAATTTTTTGACCTTCAATAACATTTATAACTAACTCAATAGAGTTATCTTTCAAGATCTCATTTACGTTATGTTCAATAAATTGAAGATCTTGGTTAGCGATAATCAGATCTAATTCGTCTAGTAATTTTTTAACAGTGAATGGGGAATAGTAACTTCCAACTACATCTTTATAAATTTTATTTAAAGGTAAAAATAATTGTTTATCTAAAACAGGATCAACTTTTGTACTAATTTTACTTATCTTATATCTAGTGCCAGCATTAATATTAAACGTTATTTCCGCTTGAAAGTCCGCTTTTAGTTCAACTATTTCAGATATTACCTTTACATCATAATATCCTACAGATTTGTAATAATTTGATAATAGTCGTTTATCTAAAGTAATATTTGACTGATTTAAATAAGTATTTTTTGTTAATACTTTCCAAAATTTCGCCTCTTGTGAAGTAATAATATCTCTTAGTCTCCTATCTCTTATTTTTCTATCGCCTTTGAAATTTATTTTTGAAATTTTTGTTTTCTCACCCTTTTCTATTTCAAAATATAAATTAACTCTTTTTTTTGGAAAAGTTTCTACTTTTGAATTCACATTTAAAAAATTAAATCCTAATGAGGAATAAAGTTTCTTTATAATTGTTTCATCATCAACAATCAGTGATTTAACAAAGGGTCCATTTTTTTTAGACTTAATATTTTTTTTGATAGCTTCTTTATATTTTTTGGCATCTTCTCCAATTATAATAATTTCATTTATTACAGGATATTCAACTAATTTAATAAAAAGAGTTTGGTTTGATACTGAAATACTTATATCTTCAAAAAAATTTGTGGAATAAAGGTTTTTTATAATCTCATTTATTTTTAAGTTATCTATATTTTGGTTTATAGAAAAATCTCCATATACTTTAATTGTCTCATCACTCACTCTTTCATTTCCAGTGATATCTATATTTTTGATTATCTCTGCAGATAAAAAATTTGTGAAAAATAGTAAATATATAAGAATTAAAAATTTCTTCATTTGCTACGTTCGTTCAAAATTGTCATTGCTCTCTTTCTTGCCCAATTGTCAACAGATAGTATTGTTTTAAAATTATAGGGTTTTTTTATAGCATATTTTCTCATTTTTGGGTCTTTTAAAAGATAAAAGATGTAATTGATTATTGAGCAAAAACTCATATTTTTTTTCAAAAATTGATCAACAAATATTTCATTAGCCGCATTCAAGATAATAGGTAAAGAGTGGTATTTGTTCAATATAGGTTTCAGTTTAATAGCTGGAAATTTTATTTTATTTACCTTAAAAAAATTCAGATTATTAGAATATTCATTTTTTTTAAATCTATTTTCAATATTTTTAATTTTTTTTAATTCAAATTTATTTTCAAAGATTTCATTTCCTATTGGTATAGACATATCTGTTTCAAAATATAAAAATATATTCAGACCATTTTTAAGTTTAACAATTGCATGAACTAAAGATTGTGGATGTATCAATATTTCAATTTTACTCAAGTCTATAGCAAATAATTTGTTAGCTTCGATAACTTCAAAAATTTTGTTCATTAAAGTTGCGGAGTCTATAGATATTTTTTTCCCCATTTTCCACTTAGGATGATTTACTGCCTGAGATGGTTTTATATTACTCATTTTATTTATTGGATAGTTTAAAAAAGGTCCTCCTGATGCAGTTAGATAAATTTTTTCGATATTATCTTTTTTAATATGTTCCACTAACTTTTTTATTGAAAAATGTTCCGAGTCAATTGGAGATATTTGAACTTTATACTTTTTTAATAACTTCTTAATCAGATCCCAACCNCAGATTACNGATTCTTTATTTGCTATTAAAATTTTTTTACTTATCTTAATTGCATTTAATGTCGGCTCTAATCCTGCTATCCCTGGAATTGCTAAAACGGAAATGTCAGATTTTTTGAACTTAAAACTTTTATATTCTTTTGAATTTAATATTTTTACTTTTTTTTTTATTATTTTCTTTTTTAATTTTATTATATGTGATGTCGTCAAATATTATAAAAAAATTCGGTTTATATTTTTTTATTAAATATTTTATCTTTTTATAATTTTTATTGCCGGTGAATATATAATAACTGAATTTTTTTTTTTTCATTTCCAATTAGTTTAAGTGTTGTTTCTCCAATTGACCCCGTACATCCATAAATTGATATTACTTTTTTCATCCTGTAAAAACTAATATTAAAACGTATAATAAACCTACCGGCATTCCTAATAATATACCATCAATTCTATCTAAAACACCTCCATGGCCAGGCAAAATATTTCCTGTATGTTTCATTGAGGATTTTCTTTTGAGATAAGAAAAAAATAAATCTCCCGCTTGAACACTCATTGATATGAATAAACCTAAAAAAATATTATTTATTAATTCTGTATTAAAAATATATTCTAATAATAACGAGCTCGTTAGTATAGATAGAATAAATGAGCCTATACAACCTGCTATAGTTTTATTGGGACTTATGGAAATTAATTTAGGGCCTTTAAAAACTTTTCCAAAAAGTATTCCTCCAATATCTGAGGATATACATATTAATAATATTACAAATAAAATAATTTTAAAATGAACATCATTTAGCCCAAATATACAAATTAATAGAAACAAAAATAGATATAAAGAAAACAAAGCATTAACTAAAAATTGGTATAATTTTTTTTTTTTCAAAAAAATTTTTGACAATTGAGTAAATTCTACAAATGATAAAGAAAAAATACTTATTAATACAAAAAGATAAATAATTTTGCTCATAAACATTAAAATTAATAATAATAATAATAATAAACCCGTATTTATTCTTTTATANAGTTCTCTATTCATTTAAATTCCTCCAAAATTTCTTTTAGTTTTATAAAAATTTTTTAAAACTTTGCTTAAATCTTTAGATGAAAAATCAGGCCATAATTTATCTAAAAAATATAGTTCTGAATAGGCTAATTGCCATAACATAAAATTACTTAATCTTTTTTTTCCACCTGTTCTAATTAAAATGTCTGGATCTGGAATNCTTTTTGTATAAAGGTTATTTCTCACAAGTTTTTCTGTAATTTTTTTAAATTTAATTTTTTTAAATGTATTAATTAATTCTTTTTTTGAACCATAATTTAATGCTAAATTNACAACAATTCTTTTGTTTTTTTTGGTTTTTTTCACAGTTTCTTTAAGAATTGTTTTTAATTTATTTGGCAATTTACTAACCTCTCCTATAATCTCAATTTTAATACCATTTTTAATTACATTTTCTAATTCAGAATTAAAATATGACTTTATAAGATTAAATAAAAAATTTATTTCCGTTTTAGGCCTTTTCCAATTTTCTGTTGAAAAAACATAAAATGTCACTATTGGTATTTTNAATTTAATTGAAGCCTCTACTATCTTTTTTACTGTTTTTACACCAGCAAAATGTCCTGAATTTCTATTTCTATTTTTTTTATTTCCCCAACGTCCGTTCCCATCCATAATGAATGCGACGTGGTTTAGTTTGTTCATATTTGTAAAACTTCTTTTTCTTTTTCAGAAGTAATTTGGTCAATACTTGATATATGGTCATCAGTAAGTTTTTGTGTGCTTTTTTCAAAGTTTTTATTTTCATCTTCAGTTATTTTTTTTTCTTTAAGTTTTTTCTTTAATTCTTCATTAGCTTCTCTTCTTATATTTCTAATTGAAACTTTGTTTTTCTCAGTCATANTTTTAAGTATTTTTATCAACTCTTTTCTTCTCTCTTCTGTTAAATCAGGAATTCTAATTCTTATAATTTGACCGTCAATCTGAGGATTCACACCTAAATCAGATTTTTGGATTGCGCTATCAATTAAAGAAACGTTNGATTTATCCCAAACTTGAACTGTTATTAATCTNGCTTCTGGAACCGATACAGTACCAAGCTGATTAATCGGCATCATTTGTCCATATACATCTACTTTGATCATATCTAACATTGAAGGGTTGGCCCTTCCAGTTCTCAAAGTTGAAATTTCTTTTTTAAATGATTGTATAGTTTTATCCATTTTTGCAGAATAATTTTTTTCGTTAAATTCTAAACTCATTTAAACTCCTTCGCCTACTTTGAATCTAATAAAATCAATAATTTTAATATCATCATTTTTTTTTATTTTCTTTAAGTATATCAGAAACCTTTTTTTTTGGATCCATAATCCATATTTGATCAAGAAGAGTATTCTCTGAGATAAATTTATTAATTTTTCCTTTAGATATTTTATCAGCGATGTCCCCTTTTTTGCCAGAGTTAACAAGTTCAGCTTTAATTATTTCAAGCTCTTTATCAATAGTTTCTTTTTTTATACCTGCTTTGTCTATCGCTAATGGATTAGAGGCAGCGATATGCATGGCAATTTTTTGACCTAATTCTTTATTATCATTGTTTAGTATTTTTACTATTGAAACAATTTTACCAGCTTCTTTTTCTATAGCTGAATGAATATAAAAATAATTTTTTCCACCTTTATTATTAAAAAACTTAGATCTCCTTATTGTAATTTTTTCACCGATCTTAGCAATCATAGAAATTAAATTATCATCTACTGACTTACCGTTGTTCATATTAAACGATTTAATTTTTTCAATATCGCCTGATACTTTAAAATTAATTTTTGAAATTTCTTTACTAAAATTTAGAAAGTCTTTATTTTTTGCAACAAAATCTGTCTCGCTATTTATCTCTACGACTGCTACTTCATTATCTTGATCGTGAACAAGAACAAGACCCTCGGATGCATTTCTATCCATTTTTTTTGATGCTTTAGCTATTCCTTTTTTTCTTAAAAACTCAATTGATTTCTCAATATCTCCATTATTTTCTTCAATAGCGATTTTACAATCTTTAAAGCCGACACCAGTTAGTTCTCTTAGTTTTTTTATGTTTTTTAATAAATCTGTATTGGACATCTAATTTTAGTTTAAAATTATTTTTTATTAAGATTTTTTTTTTCAGGTTTAGTAAATTTAGGTTTAATTTTTTTTTCGTCTTGCTTAGATGTTTTTTTTTCTTCACTTTCGTTTTTCTCAATAAATTTTTCTGCATCAATAATTGTGTTTTTTAACAAATCACAATATAAATTAATTGACCTTCTAGCATCATCATTACCTGGTATTGGAAATTCTATACCTGTCGGATCTGAGTTAGTGTCTAAAACTGCAATTATTGGTATACCCAATTTTTTTGCTTCATTAACTGCTAAAGATTCTATATTTGTATCAATTATAAAAATAAGATTTGGTAATTTTTTCATCTCTGATATCCCGCCTAAAGATCTTTGAAGTTTATCTCGCTCTTTTCCAAATTTAATAATTTCTTTTTTTGTAAACCCCATATTATCTTTAGATAGTTGATCATCTAAATGTTTTAATCTTTTAATTGAATTTTGGATTGTGTTCCAATTCGTTAACATACCACCCAACCATCTATAATTGACAAAATACTGTGATGTATCTTTAGCCAGTGTGCTTACTTGTTCCGAAGCTTGTTTTTTTGTAGACACAATTAATATCTTTCCTCCAGATGCAATACATTTGTGAACTTCAACTAATGCAGATTTNAGAAAGTTTACTGTTTGGGTTAGGTCAATAATATGAATAGAATTTTTTTCGCCGAAGATAAAATTCTTCATTTTAGGATTCCACCTTAAAGTTTTATGGCCAAGGTGAACACCCGCCTCTAACAATTGTTTTATATTTACTTCTGGTACTTTCATTTTTTCCGGTTTATCCACCACAACTGCTCCAATTGGACCGGGGGGTAATTACCCTTAAAGTTGTGTGCGAAATTAAACTTTATTATAATTTATTTCTTTAAAAAGCAAGTACTTAAAAAGTTATTTTTTTTACGTATTCTCTATTTTTTACTTCATTAAATAATTTTAGATCAAATTTTCTAGGATTTTCAAGTTTGATTGTGAATTTAGTATCTTTTTGTCTTAAAACTATTTGTACTTCTGTCTCACCTTTTTTTTCTAAAAGTTTTTTCAGTTCTTTAAAGTTTAGTTTTTCATTTATTTCTATACTTACTTTTTTATAATTATGATTGATTAAAGTATCCAAAGAAACAATTTTTTTAACATTTACTCTTCTTTGATCACCGCTTATATCTTTGAATAAAGTTAATATAAAAGACTCGCCTTCTTTTAAGATTTCTCTATTTTGAGTCAATAATTCAGAAAATATAAAAAGTTCATACTCACCGAAAATATCGCTAAATTTTGCGATTGCGAACGGTGTTCCCTTTGAGCTTTTTTTTTCTTGAATAGACATTAAAGTTCCAGCTATTAAACTGTCATTTTTTTCTCCAATTATAAAGTCTTTGTACGGTTTAATATTTAATTGAGTAAAAATATTTTCATAATTGTTTAGAGGGTGATCTGAGATATAGAAACCAAGAGATTTAAATTCTTCACTTAAAAATTCTTTTGTGCTCCAAGATTCTTTGGAATTTAATGTTAATTTTTCTGTTTTAGTTTCCACTCCTGTGTCAAAAAGATTGCTTTGCTTACTAATTTTGTCTTCGTGATAAATTTTATTAAGTTGAATAAGTTTTGGTATCGTTTCAAAAATTGCTTTTCTATTTTTTTCCAAATTATCGAAAGCGCCTGATTTTACTAATCCCTCTAATTGTAATTTGTTGATGTCTTTTGGATTTACTCTTCTTATAAAATCCATAAGTGATTTAAACTTTCCGTTTTTTTCTCTTTCTCTTACCAAATTTGAAATAGCCTCGCTGCCTACATTTTTAATGGCCCCTAATCCGTATAAAATGGTATTATTAGTTGTTCTGAAATCTGAAAAACAATCATTTATTTCTGGTCTAATAACCTTTACTTTTAATCTTTTCAATTCGTCAACAAATTCTCTAAGTTTATTTGTGTTTGTCATCTCAGTTGACATTGTGGAAGCAATGAATTCCTCTTTATAATAAGTTTTTAAATAAGCGGTTTGATATGCTATTAGCGCGTAAGCTGCAGCATGACTTTTGTTAAAACCATATTCCGCAAATGGTTCTATTTTTGTAAAAATATAGTTAGCTAAATCTTTTTGAATACCCTTTTTTAATGCTCCATTTACAAATCTTTCTTTTTGTTTTTCCAGTTCAGCCCTTTTCTTTTTACCCATCGCTCTTCTTAAAATGTCTGCTTCTCCGGCAGAAAAACCAGCTAGTGTTTGTGCTATTTGCATTACTTGCTCTTGGTATATTATTATTCCATAGGTTGGTTCTAGTATGCTTTTAATACTAGGATGAATATATTCAGGTTCTTTAAGACCATTTTTACAATCGTTATATATCGGTATGTTGCTCATAGGGCCCGGTCTATACAAAGCAACTAATGCAATAATATCATCAAATTTATTTGGTTTCATTTGTTTTATGGCCACTCTCATCCCAGTGCTTTCAAGTTGAAATAGGCCAGTTGTTTCACCAGTTGATAAAAGTTCAAAAACTTTTTTATCTTTTAAATTTATTTTTGATATATCTAAGCTTTTATTTTTTTTATTTATCATTTTTACTGTCTTATCAATTACAGTTAGAGTTTTTAGACCAAGCAAATCAAATTTCACAAGACCAGCATTTTCTGATGAATACATGTCATATTGAGTAGATGGCAAAGGTAGTTTTGAAGAATGGTCAATATAAAGAGGAATTTGATCAGAGAGTTCTTTTCCAGCAATTACAACTCCAGCTGCATGTGTGGCCATATTTCTATTCAAACCCTCTAATTTAAGAGAGAGTTCAATCAACTTTTTTACTTTTGGGCTTAGGTTAATCTCATTTTGAAAACGTGGTTCCCTATTTATTGACTCTTGCAAAGTTAATGGACGAGAGGGATCAAATGGAATCATTTTACAAATTTTATCTACATGTCCATAGGGTAAGCCTAAAACTCGACCTATATCTCTCAAAGCCATTCTAGCTTTTAATTTGCCAAAAGTGATTATGTGAGCAACCCCTTTTCCATATTTTTGTTTTAGGTATTCAAATACCTGATCTCTTTTTTCTTCGCAAAAATCAATATCAAAGTCAGGCATGGAGATACGATCGGGATTCAAAAATCTCTCAAAAATTAAATTAAATTCGATAGGATCTAAATCTGTTATGTCTAAGCTATAAGCTACTAAAGATCCTGCGCCTGAGCCCCTACCTGGCCCTACTGGAATTGAATTGTTTTTAGCCCATCTTATATAATCAGAAACAATTAAAAAATAACTAGGGTAATTCATCGAATTAATAATGTTAATTTCATGATTAAGCCTATCTTTGTATAGTTCTTCTAATTTTTTTTGATCCTTTTCAGAATTCTTAGGCAAAATGAAATTTTTAAACCTTTTGTTTAGACCCAACTGAGCTTGTGTTAACAATTCTTGTTCCGCAGTCTTATTTTTACCTAGATTGAGACTGGGCAAGACTGGTTTTGTGTGTTTCGGTTTAAAGCTAAATTTTTTTGGGAAATTATAATTATTTTCTAAAGCTTCAGGTATATCTTTAAATAAATCTTTTAAATAATCAGAATTTCTTAAAAAATGATTATTTCTTAGTTTTTTTCTATTTTTATCCTCTACAAATGTTTTTTCCCCAACACAAATCAATGCATCATGTGCTTCTGCCATTTCTTCTTTTATATAAAAAACTTCTTGTGAAGAGATAAGTGGTACCTGTACTTTAGAAGATAAAGATATTAAAAAATCTTCATACTCTTTTTCATCTGTCTCAGAATGTCTCTGAATTTCAATATAAAAGTTATTCTTAAAAGATTTATTCAGATCCTCTAATAATTTTTTAATAAGATCCAATTTATTTAACTTAAACAACTTTCCAAATAAATCGTATACTGTGCCTGAAAGAACTGCCAATCCTTGTGAATTATTATATAAATTTTCCAATTTACAGAAAGGATCTGATGCAGCATCACTTTCTAAATAACTCATAGAAGATAGTTTAGTTAAATTTTTATATCCTTCTTGAGTTCTAGCAAATAAAGGTATTTTGCCAATTATATCATCAATTTTAAAATTTATTTGCGATCCAATAATTGGTTGCGTGCCTGCTTTGCTTATTTTTTCTGCAAACTCTAAAGCTCCGCATAAGTTCGAACTATCACACAAACCTATTGCTCTAATCTTCTTGCTTTTGCAGTATTCGGCTAGTTCATCTATTTTAACAGCGCCTTCACATATAGAGTATTGTGAGTGGATTTTAAGATTAGTAAAACAGTAATCATTTTTTTCCATTAATTCTTTTTATATTACCATTTGAAATACTCAACTTATAATCGGCTTTGTTAGCAAGTTCTCTATTATGAGTTGCAAATAAAATTGTTTTTTTCATTTTTTTTAATTTTATGAAGTAGTTAAATATTTCTTTTGAAGTTTGATAGTCTAGATTTCCCGTAGGTTCATCTGCCAAAATTAAATCTGTTTCTGCTATTAAAGATCTTGCTATTGCAACTCTTTGTTGTTCACCTCCAGATAAATCGCTTGGATAAAATTTCAATCTTTTTGAAAGATTTACTAAAGAAAGAATTTTTTTTGATTTTTCATAACTTTTTTTGTAATTTTCTTGTCTTATTAGGAGTGGAAGCATTACATTTTCTATAACATTTAAATCTGAAATGAGATTGTTATTTTGAAAAATTAATGAAATATTAAATTTTCTTATCTTGTTTATTTCATTTTCATTTATATCGTTAGTGTTTTTTTCTAAAAAAAATATTTTTCCAGAGGAAGGTTTTTCCATTAAGGCAATCAAATGTAGCAATGTAGATTTACCTGAGCCTGAAGGGCCTGTTAGTGCAATAAGATCGCCTTTCTTAATTGAAAAATTTAAATTTTTTAAAACTTCAACTTTTTCATTTTGATGAAAAAAAAATTTTTTTAGATTTTTAATATTCAAAATAGTTTTATTCATATTTGAGAGCATCCGTTGTTTTCATTTTAGAAATTATTTTTGCTGGAAAATAAGATGCTATTGAGCTAATTATTAAAGAAAGAAAAAATACAACACTTACAGAAAAAATACTGATTTCACTAGGCATTTTTTCTAAATAATAAACATCAGATGGAAAAATATTTATTCCAAATAACATTGATAAAGCATTTCTTATTTCATNAATATATATTGAAAAAAATAATCCAAATATAACACCTGTAATTGATGCTAAAAAACCTATTGTAAAACCTGTTAAAAAAAAAGATTTAATAATTGATTTTTCAGATAAACCAAGAGTTTTAATAATAGCTATCTCTTTCGTTTTATTTTTTATTAAAATTGTTAAACCAGAAATAATATTAAACGCTGCAACTACAATTATTAAAGTAAGTATTATAAACATTACGTTTCTCTCAACTTTGAGAGCATTAAAAAAAGATTTATTTGTGTCCGACCATGTCGAAACGAAAATATTTTGATTAAATTTTTCAATTTCTCTTTTATATTTTTCAGCTAAAAATGGATCTTTTAAAAATACCTCTAAATCAAGACCCCCATTTTCCTTGTTAAAAATAGATCTACTATCATTAAGTTCGAGATAAATTAGATTTTGATCAAATTCATAAAAACCACTGTTAAAAAAACCTGCAATAGTAAAATTATCTTGTCTTGGTATACTTCCAAATGGTGTGTCTATGAAAGATGAAGAAACAATATTTATTTTATCTCCTATTTTCAAATTAAGATTATAAGCTAGTTCTCCTCCTATCATCACTCTTCCTGCAGAAAAATCCTTTAAATTTCCTTTTGTAATTTCTTTATTCAAAAAAGATTGGGATTTATCTTTTTCATTAATGCCCTTTATGAGTATACCTTTAGCTTTATTATTAGTAAGTATAATACCTTCTCCGGTTATTGTCTCAGCTATATGTATGTCTTTAAATTTTTGGTTTATTTTTTTTTTTATGTCTTTAAGATCATTGCTATTATTAAGTTGAAGAACTAAGTGTGGATTTAAACCAATAATTTTATTTGTTAATTCTGATCGAAATCCGTTCATAACGGACATTACTATTATTAAAATTGCAACACCTAGCATTATTCCTAAAAAGGAGAATAAAGATATAATTTTTAAAAAACCTTGCTTTCTTTTAGGTCTTAAATTTCTAATTGCAATTAGTCTTTCAGTCTGAGTAAACAATTTAGCTTATAAGTTTTGATTTAATATCTTTCAAATCGACAAGTGAACTATCAGAATTGACCTCTTTAAATTCAACTTTATTTTCTGTTGATTTCGACCCAACAATAATTTGATAGGGTATTCCAATTAAATCGTGTTTTTTAAATTTTTGAGACATATTCTCTTCAACATCATCTAACAATACGTCAATATTTTGTTTTTTTAATTCTTCATATATTTTAATTGATTTTATNAGGTTTTCTTTATTGTTTTTACTAAAGCTTGGAATAATTACAGCTTCATATGGCGAAACAGATTTTGGCCATTTCATAATTTCTTTATCATATTTTGCTTCAATTATTGCTCCAACCAATCTTGAAACTCCAATTCCGTAAGAACCCATTTTTACTGCATTCTTTTTACCTTCTTTAGAATCAACAAAACAGTTTAGTGGGTTAGAGTACTTATCACCAAAATAAAAAATATGTCCGACTTCTATACCTTTAGTGATCATTTGATTCTCTTTTGCTACTTTTTTATCAAATTCAGTTTTTTTAAATTTATCATCAGTGACTGCATATATTGAGGAATAATCATTAATCATTTTATCTAAAGAAGAGTTGTTGAAACGATAATTATCCAAATCTATTCTAAATATATTTTTGTCAGTGTAAATTTTACTTTCTCCAGTTTCAGCTATAATTATGAACTCATGTGAAAGGTCTCCACCAATCGGCCCAGTATCAGCTGCCATTGGAATAGCTTCTAANCCTAATCTTTTAAAAGTTTTTAAATATGAAAAAAACATTTTATTATAGGATATTTTGGCGCTTGCATCATCCAAATCAAATGAATAAGCATCTTTCATAAAAAATTCTCTACACCTCATTACTCCAAATCTTGGTCTTATTTCATCTCGAAATTTCCATTGAATATGATAAAGCATTTGGGGTAAAGATTTATAAGACTTAATTGAAGTTCTAAATATATCAGTAATTAACTCTTCATTTGTTGGCCCATATAACATTTCTCTTCCTTGTCTGTCTTTAATTCTTAACATTTCTTCACCGTAATCATTATATCTACCACTTTCTTTCCATATATCAGCTGATTGGATAGTTGGCATGAGAAGTTCTTGGGCTCCTATTTTGTTTTGCTCTTCTCTCACAATTTGCTCGATTTTTTTCATTACTTTTAAACCTAAAGGTAACCAAGAATAAATACCTGCGGATGATTGTTTGATCATACCTGCTCTCAACATTAATTGATGAGATTTTATTTTTGCATCAGAAGGAAGGTTTTTTGTAATAGGTAAAAATAATTTTGATAAAAACATTATTTAATAAATTCCCTTAAATTAAAATGATTATTTACGACAATATAATATATTACTGTAAAAACTACTGTAGTTATAAGGGTTGTGTATAAAAATTTTTTAAAAATATTTGGGTTTTTAGGTGCTCCTGGATCAACACCTTCTAAATTATTCCTAAACGGCTTGTTGCTATGTTTGATGCCAATTGGCAAAACTGAAAAAAAAACTATCCACCAAATGATTACATATACTACTATTGACCCTGTTATGCTCATTAAACCCTTGCTATGTTAACGTTTGTAAAAGGTCGTTTACCAGTTTTTTCTTTAACTATTTTTCTACAATTTTGCTTTATTGTATCAATTAGATTTTTTTCTTGTTTAAAATTATTTACAGCAAAACTTTTACATGTTTTTGTAATTTCATCTTCTAAATCAAATTTAAATGTTTCGCTAACTTCTTCTTCCGGAATACCGCGAAAAGATATAACTGGTTTTTTTACTTTTCCATTATTCGCTATAATCAATGTTATTTCTAATATGCCGTTAATTGAAATATTTTTTCTTTCTTTTATTGAAGAAGAGTCTAAACTAACTGCAATATTTCCATCCAAATAAATCTTACCCGTAGGTGCTTGATCTATAATTTCTGGTTTTTGATTTTTTGTAATTTTAATAATATTTCCATTTTCAATTTTTAAGTTAAATGGTATTTGCATTTCTTTTGCAAAGTTAATGTGTTCTTTCATGTGTCTATGCTCACCATGAACAGGTATTACACATTTAGGTTTAACCCACTGATACATGTCTTTTAAATCTTCTCTATTTGCATGTCCTGATACGTGCACAAACGCATTTTCTTCAGTTATTACCTCTATATTTCTTTTCACAAACGAATTTTGAAGCGCGTAAAGTTTTTTTTCATTTCCTGGAATTATTTTTGATGAAAAAATAATCGTATCTCCGTTTTCAATATTTACATCCGGATGTACATCATTTGCTATTCTGTTTAAGGCTCCCATAGGCTCTCCTTGACTTCCAGTACACAAAAATATNATTCGATCTTTTGAAATTTTACCGGCGTCTCTTGGGTCTACAGGCTTCACTACATCTTTTAAATAACCACATTGTTTAGCCGCTTTATAAATCCTATGCATAGACCTGCCTATTAATGAAATATTTCTATTAGTTTGTTTTGCTATATAAAAAATACTTTCCATTCTAGCAACATTGGAAGCAAAAGATGTAACTANAACTCTTTTTTTCTGACTTGAAATAATCTTTAGTAAACTCTCTCTTACATCTTTTTCTGAACCAGCTCTACCAGGACTAAAAACATTGGTAGAGTCACATATCATAGCTATTACACCTTTTTCACCTATAGACCTGAGTTTTTTTTCATCCACTTTGTTTCCAATTAAAGGGTTTGGATCAACTTTCCAATCTCCAGTGTGTAAAATAACACCTTCAGGTGTTGTGATGCTAAGTCCGTTTGGTTCCAAAATTGAATGTGTTAAAGTTACAAAATCTATCTCAAAAGGTCCCAGCTTAATTTTACCATTAAGTTCAACAATTCTTAAATAATTTGTAATGTCAATTTTTTTCTCTTTAAATTTTTCTTGAATTAAAACTGCTGTAAAAGGAGTAGCATATATTTTACACTTTAGTTTTGGCCATATGTGTGAAATAGAACCTATATGGTCTTCATGAGCATGGGTTAGAACTATACCTAAAAGATCATCTTTTTTGTCAATTATGAAACCTGCGTCAGGATATATTAGATCAACACCTGGAACAGTGTCATCAGCAAAAGTAACTCCCATATCTACAATTATCCATTTTTGATTTTCTTCAGTTCCGTAGGCATAAAGATTCATATTCATACCTATCTCTCCCGAACCCCCAAGAGGGCAAAATAACAAATTTTCTTTCATATTAAATCTATCAATCGCAATAATCCTTTTATTGTCAAGTCTCTATCAACTTTAATTTTACTTTTTAAGGTATCTTTATATAGATGTGAAAGTCCNCCAGTAAATATGATTTTAAAATTTTTTTTATTTTTTCTTTTAATAAGATNAATTATGTTCTCTATTAAACCTTGGTAACCCCAATAGAAACCCGATTTAACAGCATTTTGGGTATTTTTTCCTATAATATCTTTAATCTTTGTTAATTTGGTATTAGGAATTAATTTGGCTTTCTCAACAAGGGTTTTTAAAGAAAGGTTTACACCGGGGGCAATAATTCCTCCCTTATATCTATTTTTCAAAACTATATCAAAAGTTGTGGCAGTTCCAAAATCTAAAATAATAAAATTATCTTTTCCATTAATCACACTTATAGCATTGGCAAGTCTATCAGAACCAACTTGTTTTATATTAACGTCAACTATTAATATTTTTTTTAAATTAATTTGCTTTAATTCTTTGACTTTTAATTTGAATTTTTTTTTAAAAAATATTTTAATATTTTTAAAAACGTTTGGAACTACGCTGCTAAATATTATTTTATCAATTTTTTTATAATANAAATTAATGAATTTAAAATTATCATTAATATTTTTTTTTCTTAATTTACCTGTGTTTAATATTTTCTTTTTAAGTAATTTTTTTTTATCATTAAACAGGCAGATTTTAGTTTCTGTATTACCTATATCACCAATTAAGTACATTTTTAAATTCAAATAAATTTTTCAAAATTTTTTTTTATCTTTTTATAAATATCAATCTTTTTTATTTTATTGTTATTATATTTCTGTAAAAAAGAAACCTGTTTATTTACTATTTTTGGGCTTTTAATTAGGTTTATGCCAATCCCTATGATAAAATATTTGTTATTATTATAGTTTACTGTTTCCTGTAATATACCACAAACCTTAGATCCTTTAATTAATAAATCGTTTGGTAATTTAATTTTTATTTTTTCGTTAACAAATTTTTCTAGACTTTTTTTTAATAACGTATATACTTTTATAGTTAAAGGTTTAATCCCTATATTTTTTTCTAAATTAAAATAAATTGTCATAAAAATATTTCCTTTATATGAAACCCACTGTTTTCCATATTGACCCCTACCTTTTTTTTGTGAATTTGCTATAATTAGCGTTGGTTTAATTTTTCCTTTTTTGATCCTTCTTATTGCTACGTTATTAGTGCTGTCTACGCTNTTATATTTAATAACTTGNATTTTCATTAAATAAATAATCCATTCAATAAAGAACTAATGATGGATGGAGATATAAAGTATAGAGACAAAAATAAACAACTCAAAAGTATTGTTGCTTTAATACTTAAGTTTCTAACGTCATCAAATTTAATCTTGTTATCATCAAAATAAATAATTTTAATTACTTTTAAGTAATAAAAAGCCGATATAACAGTAGTTAACAATCCAATAATTGCTAAAGCATACATTTCATTTTCTATTACAGACATAAAAACAAAAAATTTAGCAAAAAATCCACCTAATGGTGGTATCCCAGCTAATGAAAAAAAAAAGAATTAAAAAAGAAAATGCAAACATTGGTCTTTCTTTTGAAAGTCCAGAAAGATCTTCAATTTTTTCAGAATATTTTCCATCTGTTTTCATTAAATACAGACAAGCAAAAGTACCCATATTCATAATTATATAAATCGTTATGTAAATAATTGTCGAAGTGTACCCAGATACGGTACCAGTAGCCACGCCTGCTAGAGCATAGCCCATATGACTTATAGAGCTATAAGCTAAAAGTCTTTTGATATTTTTTTGACCTATAGCAGCAACACTTCCTAGTATCATAGAGGCAATAGATATAAAAATTATGATAGTTTGCCACTCTTCAATAATATTTTTAAAAGGCAGATCCATAAATCTGATAATTACAGCTAATCCAACAGCTTTAGGGACTACGGCAAAAAAATTAGTAATAGATGTTGGNGCGCCTTGATANACATCTGGTGTCCACATATGAAAAGGTACGGCAGATACTTTGAAAGCTAAGCCTACCAAAATGAAAACCATTGCAAAAATAGCTCCTGTATTTTGAGTAATTAAGCTAGAACCTATTTCATCGAAATTTGTTGATCCAGTAAATCCATAAAGCAAAGAACACCCATATAAAAGTAGACCTGAAGATAAAGCGCTTAATACAAAATACTTTATTCCAGCTTCAGAAGAAATTGTATTGTCTCGATCAATAGAAGCTAAAACATATAAAGCAAGAGATTGAAGCTCTAAACCTAGGTAAAATAAGATTAAGTCATTAGCACTTAACATAAAAAACATCCCCAAAATAGAAAACATTATAATTATTGGGTATTCAAATTTGCTTAATTTTTTGTCTTTTATAAATTGATCGGAAGAGAAAAAAATAAAAATACTTGATGCTAAAATTAATACTTTAAAATAATCAGAAAATTTGTCATTCTTAAAAGAATCTAAAAATATTTTTGATTCTCCTCCCCAATCAGTTAAAATCAAATATATAATTATTAATAAAATTAAAATTGAAAGTTTCATTACTATAGAAAAACTATTTTTAAAAAAAACTCCAACCATCAAAGCTATACAAATTCCAAAGAACAGTGTAATTTCAGGTATTATTAAATTTATATTTTCCATTTTTATTTATTTATAAAATTTACTGTAAGTTCATTTTGATGATTTTGAATTATTTCATTCACTGAAATATCCATAGTATTTAGTAGTGGTTCAGGATAAAATCCAAAAACTATGCTAACCAAACATAAAACGATTAAGATTGTAGCTTCTAAATAATTTATATCCTTTAATTTAGTTAAAGTAGTATTGTTAGTATTTCCAAAAACCACTCTTTTAGCCATCCAGAGCATATAAGCAGCGCATAGAACAACTCCGGTACTAGCTAATATTGCAACTACATAATTGATTTTGAATGCACCTAGTAATACAAGGAACTCACCTATAAAGCCCGTTGTTCCAGGTAAACCTAATGCACCAAGCACAAATATAATAAATATTAATGAAAAATTTGGCAAATAATTAACTACTCCACCAAAACTTTTAATCATTCTAGAACCAGTTCTGTCATATAAAACACCTACGCATAAGAACAAAGCAGCAGATATTATTCCATGACTGATCATTTGAAACATGCTTCCTTCAATTCCTTGTTTATTAAAAGTAAATATACCTAATGTTACAAAACCCATGTGTGCAACCGATGAATAAGCAATCAACTTTTTCATATCGTCTTGCATTAAAGCCACTAATGAAGTGTATATAATCGCAATAATGCTAAGAGTAAAAACTAAGGGTGTAAAAAATTCTGAGGCAATTGGAAACATTCCTAAAGAGAATCTTAAAAAACCGTACCCAGCCATTTTTAAAAGTATAGCTGCTAGTATTACAGAACCTGCTGTAGGCGCCTCAACGTGAGCATCTGGTAACCAAGTATGCACCGGCCACATAGGGGTTTTAACAGCAAAAGAGCTAAAAAAGGCTAACCATAATACATACTGAAACTCTTTAGGGATTTTTAATTTATAAATTTCTGTATAATCAGTTGTTCCAATAGCCCAATAAATGAAAATAATAGCTGCTAGCATTAATACTGAACCTAGCAAAGTAAATAAGAAGAATTTATAAGCTGAATAGATCTTTCTAGGCCCTCCCCATATACCTATAATCAAAAACATAGGTATTAGTCCTGCTTCAAAAAATAGATAAAAAACAATTAAGTCTAAAGAGCAAAAAACTCCTATCATAAATGTTTCTAGAATTAAGATTGCTATTAAAAATTCATTTAATCTTTTTTTAATACTAATAATGCAGGAAATTATACATATTGGAGTTATGAATGCTGTTAAAACTATAAATAAAATAGAAATCCCATCAATACCAAGTTTAAATTTAATAAGTCCACTTATCCAATTTTTTTCTTCTATGAATTGAAAACCAGCAAAACCCTTATCGAAAGAATACCATAAGAAAAAAATTAACAATAAATTTGCTATAGATGTAAATATAGAAATATAAATTGCACTTGTACTTTCATTTTTTTTACTTGATAACAATATGAATAGAGCTCCAAGAAGTGGTAGAAAGATAATAGTAGATAAAATAGGAAAATTCATTTAGTTTAAAATTAAGTATGTTATTAATGCTGAGAGACCTATTAGCATTACAAATGCATAATCATATATGTACCCGCTTTGAAACTGCACAGCCTTATTAGAAATAAATTTTATAACTCTAGATATTCCATCTGGACCAAACTTATCTATAGTATCCTGGTCTCCCTTCTTCCAAAAAAAGACTCCAATTTTTTTCAAAGGTTTTATAAAAATAAAATCATAAATTTCATCTATATACCATTTATTAAGTAAAAAATTATATAAAGGTAAATTAGAATTTTTAATACCATCCAAAATTTTTTCATCTTTTATGTAAAGGTAATAAGATAAAGGTATAGCTATTGTGATTAAAACTGGAGTTAAAATTATGAGCCAAATGGGAATATTTTCTAATTTTATAAAGTTTAAAAATAAAATTGTTTCATTCCAAAAGGTAGAATTATTACCTATAAATAAATCTTTAAATAAATATCCTGCTGATAGAGCACCTATTGCCAAAATAATTAATGGAATAATCATCACCAATGGTGACTCATGAGTTTTTTGTATTGGAATCGATTTATTATTATATTCTCCAAAAAAAGTTTTGAAAAATAATCTCCAGGAGTAAATTGCAGTTAAAAATGCAGTAAAAATACCAACTGAACTGGCATAGTAACCTACAGAAGTACCTTTTAAATAAGCAAATTCAATTATAGCATCTTTAGAATAAAAACCAGATAAAAACGGAAAGCCTGTCAAAGCTAGCGTCCCAATCAACATAAGTATCATTGTATAAGGAATCTTTTTCCAAACTCCTCCCATTTTTGTAATATCTTGCTCCTCTTGAAATGCGTGAATTACTGAGCCAGCTCCCAAAAATAATAGGGCTTTAAAAAAAGCATGAGTAAATAAGTGAAACATTGCTATATGATATGCTCCAACACCTGCAGCAAAAAACATGTAGCCTAATTGACTACAAGTAGAGTAAGCGATAATTTTTTTAATATCATTTTGAACTAAAGCTACCGAGGCAGCAAACAAAGCTGTAATCATTCCTGTAATTGCGACAATATTCATTGCAAACTGAGAATATTCAAAAATAGGTGAGCATCTAACAACTAAAAATACCCCTGCGGTAACCATGGTTGCAGCATGAATTAAAGCTGAAACTGGTGTGGGACCCTCCATTGCATCAGGTAGCCAAGTATGCAATAAAAATTGAGCAGACTTTCCCATTGCTCCTATAAATAAAAACACACAAATTAATGTAATAGCATTAAACTCTCCACCAAAAATATTTAAGTTCGTTTTTGTAAATTCTGGAACTAGAAGAAAAATTTCTTCATAATTTAATGTTCCAAATATTAAGAATATTATGAATATTCCAATAGCTAAACCAAAATCACCTACTCTGTTCACTATGAAGGCTTTTATAGCAGCATTATTAGCTGTTTCTTTTTTAAACCAAAAACCAATTAATAAATAAGAGCATAAACCAACCCCTTCCCATCCAAAAAATAATTGTAAAAAATTGTCCGAAACAACCAANCATAACATTGAAAAAGTAAATAAAGACAGGTACGACATGAATCTTGGTTTATGTGGATCATGACTCATATAACCTATTGAGTAAATGTGGACCAATGCTGATACGGATGTCACTACCATTATCATTACTGAACTTAGTGGATCAATTTTTATTGACCAATTGACGTTTAAATTTCCAGAATTTATCCATTCAAAAATTAAATAATTTCCGTAATTATTGTTTATGAGACCATCGTAAAAAATAAAAAAAGAAATTACGGATGATATAATAACCATTGAACAAGAAAAAATTTGAGAAAATAATACGCCAATACTTTTTCCAAAGTAAGTAATTATAGATCCTATTAAAGGTAAAAATATTACTAANTATTCCATTTAACCTTTCATTTCGTGAATATCCTCNACTCTTATTGAACCTTTATTTCTGTAAAATATTACTATAATAGCTAAACCGATAGCTGCTTCAGCTGCAGCTACGGTTAGGATTAACATTGTAAATATTTGACCTAGCAAATCCCCTGAAAATATTGAAAAGGAAATTAAATTTATATTTACTGATAATAAAATTAATTCAACAGACATTAAAATTACAATTACATTTTTTCTATTTAAAAAAATTCCAATTACCCCAAGAAAAAAAATAATNGCTCCTAATGTTAAATAATGCCCCAGACCTATTTCAATCATCAATGTTTACTCCTTTGTTAAACTCAACGTCTTTTAACATTACTGCTGAAGATTTATCCCTTGAAATTTGTTTTATATAGCTCTGTGTTTTAACATTTTCTCTTTTTCTGTAAGTTAATATTATAGCCCCTACCATTGAGAGAAGGAGGATTATGCCTGACAATTGAAAATACAAAATATAATCCGTGTACATCACGCTTCCAATTGAATGAGTATTTGTAACAGCTTTATCAACTACTAAATTAGAACTGGACATTATATTTTCCTTGTATTTCCAGCCACCAACAACAACTAAAAGTTCAAGAAGTATTAAAACTGAAACTATTAATCCNGAAGGAATATGCGTGGACTTTTGGCCTACGAACCAAGATTGTTTTTGTTGTGCAACATTTAACATCATAACAACAAATAGAAATAATACTGCTACCGCTCCTACATAAACGATTAAAAGTATCATGCCTAGAAATTCTGCTCCAACCATTATGAATAAACAACCAACCGAAATAAAATCTAAAATTAGAAAGAAAACTGAATTTATTGTACTTCTAGAAGTAATTACCATTAAGGCTGAAAAAATTGCTAGAATTGAGAAGAAATAAAAAAAAATTGCGTGAGCTAACATTTATTTATAAATTTTATCTGTTTTTAAGTTTTTTGCTAATACAGACTCCCATCTATCTCCATTGTCTAATAGTTTTTCTTTATTATAGTAAAGCTCTTCTCTTGTTTCTGTAGCAAATTCGAAGTTTGGCCCTTGCACAATGGCATCAACAGGACATGATTCTTGGCAAAGTCCGCAATATATACACTTCAGCATATCGATATCGTATCTAGTAGTTTTCCTACTGCCATCCTCTCTTTCCTCAGACTCAATAGTAATAGCCTGAGCAGGACATACCGCTTCACAAAGCTTACAAGCTATGCACCTCTCCTCACCATTTGAATATCTTCTTAATGCATGTTCCCCTCTGTATCTTGGGCTAATTTTTCCCTTTTCAAAGGGGTAATTTATTGTTTTTTTAGGTCTAAATATCTCTCTAATTGCTTTAATTATTGCTAAAAAAAACTCGGTTAAAAATATAGTTTTTAAAAATCTATTTAAGTTCATTAAATTGAAACTTTCGGTAATTTATCAAAATAAAGTAAAAAGCTTGCTGTCAAGACAACATAAATAAGTGAAAATGGTAAAAAAACTTTCCATCCTAGTCTCATTAATTGATCGTAACGATATCTTGGTACAATTGCTTTAATAACTGCAAATAAAAAAAATAAAAATAAAATTTTAAATATCATCCAGAAAGGTGCTGGCACAATATTTAATGGATATATATCTAGAGGAGGCAACCACCCTCCTAAAAATAAAATGGAACCCATTGCACACATTAAAAGAATATTTGCGTATTCTCCTAACCAAAACATTGCGTACATCATACCAGAATATTCTGTTTGATATCCTGCAACTAATTCTGCTTCAGCTTCTGGTAAATCGAATGGTGGCCTATTGGTTTCAGCTAGTGCAGATATAAAAAANACAATAAACATAGGGAAAAGCGGAATAACAAACCAAAGATTTTTCTGAGCCAAAACAATATCATTAAGATTTAGAGATCCAACACATAACAACACGTTTATAATAATAATTCCAATTGAAACTTCGTACGATACCATCTGTGCTGCAGATCTTATAGCACCTAAAAATGGATATTTGGAATTAGAAGCCCATCCGCCCATTATAATTCCATAAACTCCTAAAGAAGAAATAGCAAAAAGGTAGAGTATTCCAACATTAATATCGGATAATACCAAAGTTTCACTTAAAGGTATTACGGCCCAAGCAACTAAGGCCAAGGTCATTGTGATTATTGGNGCTAAAATAAAAATAGTTTTATTGGCACTGGCTGGAATAATTATTTCTTTAAAAATATATTTTAAAGCATCCGCTAAAGTTTGAAGTAAGCCAAATGGACCAACAACGTTTGGTCCTCTTCTTTTTTGAACCAACCCCCAAACTCTTCGATCTAACCATACAATCATTGCTACTGAAACTAGTATAGGAATGACAAGAAATAGAATTTTATAAATTTCATTAATTAAAGTAATAAAATAATCCATTTTAATTATTTGTCCCAGATTTTAAGTGTTTTAATTTTATGTCTCGNCATTCACTCATAACTTTGGATGCCCTAGATATGCTATTTGAAAAATAATAATCTATTGGATTGATAAACATTTTTTCGCTCTTAAAACTATTATGAGTTTTTTTTGAGGGCTCTCTGTATTTNGGTAAATTATTTATAGACTTAAAGTTTACTAATTTATTTAAAGTTTCTTCTCTTAAAGNATTAAAACTATCAAATAATTTTTTATTTTTATAAGCGAATGTTAATTTGTCGAGTACCTTCCAGCTTTCTAATGCTTCGCCAGCAGGGTAAGAAGCTTTCCTACATTCCTGGACTCTTCCTTCAAGATTTTGATAAAGTCCATTTTCTTCAGTGTAAGCAGCGCTTGGTAAAATTACATCTGCAATTTCAGCTCCTCGATCACCATGACTACCTTGATAAATTATGAATTCATCATTCTTCTCAAACTTTAGATTGTCAGAATTCAACAAATANAATATTTTGTATTTGTTATTTTTAATATTATCAAAAAATTCAAAATTATTATTCTTACTATTGAGGATTTTTAAGTCTAAAGCTCCCACAGTTGAAGCGTTCTGAATTAATATATTTAAAGCGTTCCATTTTTCGTTAATTAATTTTTTTTGATAAAGAAAATTTTTTAATTCTTCAAAAATATATCCTCCGGANGATAATTCTAAAGCCGACTCTCCAATAATTATCAAAGGTTTTTTTGCNTCATTAAAAACTTTATTAAATTCGTGTTTTTCCTCAATTATGTCTTTAATTGTTTGAGTGTTATCGCCTATAATTTTGTATTCGTAAGTCTGATCCCCGGGGTCTCCTATGGAAAATATTGGNGTTTTATTTTTTGTAAAAGCTTTTCTTATTCTTGCGTTTAAAATTGTTGCTTCATGTCTCGGATTACAGCCTACTAGTAATATCAGGTCTGATTTTTCAATTCCACTTATTGAAGAATTAAATANATAGTTCATTTTATCCTCTGGATTTATATAAAATTTTTTTTCTCTTAATTCTAAGTTTTTACTTTCCAATAATTCAAAAAATTTTTTAAAAGCTAGTGTCGTTTCTAAACTTACAAGATCACCCAAATGACCAGCAATTTTTGAATTTTCAGTTTCGTTAAACTTTTTAATAATAATATCTAATGCTTCATCCCAACTAGATTTAACTAATTTGTTATCTTTCTTTACATAAGGAGTATCTAATCTTTGCTTTAATAAACCATCACAAGAGTATCTTGTCTTATCTGAAATCCATTCTTCATTAATATCTTCATTTAATCTTGGAAGAATTCTTTTTACTTCCCATCCATATGCATCTACTCTTATATTTGAACCGACTGCATCCAATACGTCAATACTCTCAGTTTTTTTTAATTCCCAAGGTCTAGCCGAAAATGCATATGGTTTTGAAGTTAATGCGCCCACTGGACATAGATCAATTACGTTGCCTGATAATTCAGACTCCATAGATTTTTCTAAGTAAGTTGTTATCTCCATATTTTCACCTCTACCTATAGCTCCTATCTCAGGAACGCCTGCGACTTCAGTTGCAAACCTTACACATCTGGTACAATGAATACATCTGGTCATTTGAGTTTTAATTAAAGGACCCATATATTTTTCACTTACATATCTTTTGTTTTCTGAAAATCTTGATTTGTCTACTCCGTAGTAAAGAGATTGATCTTGTAGATCACACTCTCCACCTTGATCACATACAGGGCAATCTAGGGGATGATTTGCTAGAAGGAATTCCATTACACCTTTTCTCGCTTTTTCAACCATTTCAGTATTAGTTTTAATATTCATCCCTTCTGCTGCTGGCATGGCACAAGATGCGATTGGTTTACGTGATTTGTCCATTTCCACTAAACACATTCTACAGTTACCAGCAATTGAAAGTCTTTCATGATAACAAAATCTTGGAATCTCCGCTCCGGCTAACTCACATGCCTGAAGAATAGTCATGCCTGACTCGAATTCTATTTCTTTACCATTAATGTTTATTTTAGGCATTCTTTTTTTCTAGTAAGTGTTGATCAACTAAATAAGGGACATCTTTTTTCTTTTTAATAAGTGGGTCATTACTGCACTTTTTATCAACTTCTTTTCTAAAATGTCTTAATAATCCCTGAACCGGCCAAGCTGAGCCTTCACCAAAGGCGCAAATTGTGTGACCTTCTATTTGTTTTGTAACATCATCCAATAAATCAATATCACTTAATGTTGTTTCTCCTTTCGTTGCTCTATCTAAAATTCTCCACATCCAACCAGAACCTTCCCTACAAGGAGTGCACTGTCCACAGCTCTCATGTTTATAAAATCTTGCTATTCTTGCCATGCAGGAAACAATATCTTGATTTTTATTTATAACTACTATTCCAGCAGTCCCTAAGCCGCTTTTATTTTCAATAAGTGAGTCAAAATCCATTTTAATTGTCTCACATGTTTTTTTTAGGCAATAAAGGCATTGATGATCCACCAGGAATAACTGCTTGTAAATTATCCCAGCCTCCTATAACTCCTCCAGCATAANTATTTATCAATTCTTTNAGTGGAATACCCATTTCCTCCTCAACATTNCATGGNGAATTTACATTTCCAGATATACAAAANATTTTTGTTCCAGTGTTTTTTGGTCTNCCNAAAGATGCAAACCATTTTCCTCCACGTCTCAAAATNGTTGGAACNACTGCAATCGTTTCNACATTATTTACTATTGTTGGGCATCCGTATAGGCCTACTAATGCAGGAAATGGTGGTTTAAGCCTAGGCTGACCTTTGTTTCCCTCAATACTTTCTAATAATGCTGTCTCTTCTCCACAAATATAAGCTCCTGCACCATAATGAATATGTATTTCAAAATCCCATCCTGATCCACATGCGTTTTTACCTAGAAAATTTTTTTTATACGCTTGATTTAAAGCTTCTTGAAGTCTTTGACCTTCAAAATAATACTCACCTCTAATATAAATATAACAAACATGTGCTCCTGTGGCAAAACCAGCTATTAGACATCCCTCTATAAGCTTTTGGGGTTCAAATCTTAAAATATCACGATCTTTACAAGTGCCTGGTTCTGACTCATCTGCGTTTATAACTAAATAATGTGGTCTAGAGCCAATTTTTTTAGGAGCAAAAGACCACTTCATTCCAGTAGAAAAACCAGCACCACCTCGTCCTCTCAATTCTGAGGTTTTAATTTCATTTATAATCCATTCTTTTCCTTTTGAAATAATTTCTTTAGTATTTTTCCAATCATCACGTTCAATTGCTTTTTCTAGCTCCCAGCCATAATTATTATATAAATTTTTAAATATTTTGTTTTCTTTTTTAAGCATGATCTGATCCATTAATTATTATCTTATTTTCAGGTGCAGTGTTTTTTCTTCCTTTATAAGAGCCATGTTCTAATATTTTATCTTTAAATATAGAGTCTATTATTTTAGCAGTACTTTTTTCATCTAAATCCTCATAATAATCATTATTTATTTGCATCATAGGTGCATTTACACACGCTCCTAGACATTCTACTTCGGTCCAAGAGCATTCACCGTTTTTAGAAACTTGCTTTTCTTTTTCAGAGATTTTCTCTTTACATATCTTGACTATTTTATCTGCCCCTCTTATTAAACATGGTGTAGTTGTACAAACCTGAATAAAATATTTACCTACAGGAGATAAATTAAACATGCTGTAAAAAGTTGCCACTTCATAAACACCTATGTAGGGCATTGATAAATATTTTGATATATATTTAATAGCTGCTAAAGGTATCCAGTTATTATTTTGTTTTTGAGCTAAATACAAAAAAGGCATTACTGCACTTTTTTTATTTTTTTCTGGGTATTTTTTTAATATTTCCTGAGCAATACTCTTAGATTTTTCACTAAACTCAAATGATTTAGGTTGTTCTGGATTTACTTTTTTAAGACTCATCTATCAACCTCCCCAAATACAATATCCAACGAACCTAAAACAGCTGGAACATCTGCTAACATATGACCTTTAATTAAAAAATCCATTGCCTGAAGATGTGAGAATCCCGGAGCTCTTATTTTACATCTATACGGTCTATTGCTTCCATCAGAAATTAAATAAACTCCAAATTCCCCTTTTGGGGCTTCTACTGCCGAGTAAACATTGCCTGCTGGCACTCTAAAACCCTCAGTGAATAATTTAAAGTGGTGTATCAATGCTTCCATTGACTGTTTTAAATCTTCTCTATTTGGTGGTGATATTTTTCCGTCAACAGTTTTGATAGGTCCTTTTGGCAAATTTTTTATACATTGTTTGATTATTTTCACGCTTTCTCTCATCTCCTCAATTCTACATAAGTACCTATCGTAACAATCTCCATTCTTACCGACAGGAATTTTAAAATCTAAGTCTTGGTAACATTCATAGGGTTGAGACTTTCTTAAATCCCAAGGAATTCCTGAACCCCTAAGCATTACACCAGTAAAACTATGATCTAACGCTTCTTTTTTAGTTACTAATCCAATATCAACATTTCTTTGTTTAAATATTCTGTTTTCAGTTAATAAATCTTCTAAATCATTAATAATTTTTGGAAATGTTTCACAGAATTTTCCTATATCATCTATAAGCTTCGTTGGTAAATCTTTATGAACTCCGCCAGTTCTAAAATAATTTGCATGAAGTCTCGAGCCAGAAGCTCTTTCATAAAAAGTCATTAAAGTTTCTCTCTCTTCAAATCCCCATAAAGAAGGTGTTAAAGCGCCAACATCTAAGGCTTGGGTCGTAACGTTTAATATGTGACTTAAAATCCTTCCTATTTCACAAAAAATGACTCTGATGTATTTAGCTCTAGCAGGAACTTCTACCTTTAATAATTTTTCTGTTGCTAAAGCAAAAGCGTGCTCTTGATTCATTGGAGCTACATAATCTAATCTATCAAAATAAGGTAAAGCTTGTGTGTAAGTTTTATTTTCAATTAGTTTTTCGGTTCCTCGATGTAATAGACCAATATGTGGGTCAGCCTTTTCAACTATTTCACCTTCTAATTCTAAAATAAGCCTTAAAACTCCATGGGCTGCGGGGTGTTGAGGCCCAAAATTTAAAGTCATTGATTTAGTTTTTTTCATTTTTTTTACTTTCTTTTACTTCTTTTAAATACTTTGTTCCTTCCCATGGACTACTAAAATCAAAATTCCTATAATTTTGTTCCAATTTAACAGGTTCATAAATTACTTTTTTTTCTTTTTCACTATATCTAACTTCATTAAACCCAGTGAGCGGGAAATCTTTTCTTAGAGGATGTCCTTTGAAATTGTAGTCAGTAAGAATTCTTCTTAAATCAGGATGGTTGGTAAATTTAATTCCGTACATGTCAAAAATTTCTCTCTCCATCCAATTAGCTGAAGGAAATATTTTTACAATGGACGGTATCTTCTCGTTTGTTTCAAATTTTATAGATATTTTTACTCTAATATTATTTTCTATTGAAAGAAGTAGATATACTAATTCGAATCTTTTTTCCTCGTTAGGATAATCTATTGCTGCTATATCAATTAATTGTTTAAATTTAAATTTATTATCAACCTTCAAAAATTTTATAATCTCAGTTATCTCACTCACTGAGGTTCTGAACAATAGCTCGCCAAATTTTATTTCTGATCCAGAAATTTTACTTGAAAGTTCAGAATTTATTAATTTTTCTACTTTATTCAAATTTTGATCAATCATAACTTATCTATTAATGTCTCCTTCTCTTCTTATTTTTTTTTGGAGCTGTAAAATTCCATATAATAGTGCTTCAGCAGATGGCGGACACCCCGGCACATAGATATCAACTGGCACAATCTTATCACAACCTCTTACAACTGAATATGAGTAATGATAATAGCCGCCACCATTTGCACAGCTACCCATTGATATTACATATCTCGGTTCTGGCATCTGGTCATAAACTTTTCTTAAAGCTGGAGCCATCTTATTTGTTAAAGTTCCTGCAACTATCATCACATCTGATTGTCTTGGCGAAGCTCTAGGAGCGGCACCAAATCTTTCTAAATCATACCGTGGCATCGATGTATGCATCATCTCAACTGCGCAACAAGCAAGACCAAAAGTCATCCAGTGCAAAGAACCTGTTCTAGCCCAATTAATTAAATTGTTTGTAGAGGTAGTTATAAACCCTTTTTCTGCAAAATCTTTTGCAATTTGTTTAAATTCATCCGGTACTTTTTTTAATCTTTCGTCTGAGTCCAATATTTTCATTCCCACTCCAATGCTCCCTTTTTCCATTCATAAATAAAACCTATTGTTAAGACAGCCAAGAATATCATCATTGACCAAAATCCAAATATTCCAGTTTTTCCTAATGTAATTGCCCATGGAAATAAGAAAGCTATTTCTAAATCAAAAATAATGAATAGTATTGCAACTAGATAAAATCTAACATCAAATTCCATTCTAGAGTCATCAAATGCATCAAATCCACATTCATAGGCTGAAAGCTTTTCTGGATCTGGGTTATTAGGAGAAGAAATAAAATTTATTAATATAAAGCCTATACTTATAATAAGGGCTATAAATAAGAAAATTATTATTGATAAGTAGTCTGTTAAAAAATTATAAATCATGTTTAATCAATATCTACCTTAATGCTCATAGCTTAAGGGTTTTTATATTAATCTTATTGAAGATTTATATTATATATCAAATCGAGTCTAGGTCACTTATGTAGCAATTACCTGATAATCGTTCTCAAACATAATTTAAAATTATTAAAATAGCTTAATAATTAATGTATTTTGATACTTAATTTGTAATTCCATTTTTTTTATAAACCGATTTGATACCTGTTAAAAAATATTCTCATAATTACACCAAATTAGAGAATCAAATTTTAAAATAAAATATTAGCTAATTTATCATAAAGAAAAGAATAGTTTTTATCACAACAATGTGGAACTGACCAAACAAACCCATAAATAAAGACAACAAAATACATAAGCTCTTTTGGAGACTTAAGGTTAAAAAATATATTTTTTTCCTTAATTTTCAAAATTTTAAAATTGATAATATGAAAATAAATAAATAGAACAAACATGTATTGCCAATTTAAGTACCTTCCATAGTCGGCTCCTAAAAAAAATACAGGTATCGTTGAGAAAAAAGATATTAATAATATTATGATTAATCTTTTTTTTTTAAAATTTTTATTGTCCTTTAAATTACTTATTGCATAAATAATTGGTAAAAAAGATATAATAAAATAGATTGGATACTTAATTAAATAACTATTGTTAAAAAAATTTAAAAAAAACTTGTCTTACTTGGACAAATGAATTATCTAGAAAACTTATATAAGTTTCCTTGGGACAATTATTAACAAAATCTTTGATGCTGTCACAAACTTTAATAAAATCTGGTTTTGTGATAAATGTTGAATTTATAACTAAACTTACCACAACTATTCCGGTTAAAATAATTGGAATAATTTGATATAGCAATTCTTTAAATTTCTTACCCGGATATAAAAAAAAGAAAAATAGAATTAAAAAAGGCATATAAAAAATAAATCCTAAATGAGTTAAACTAGAAAAAACTAGAATCGAAATTATCCAATATTTAATATTATAAAACTTAATTTTTTTTAAGTTATAAAAAAAAATAGACAATAAAAAGAAAAGTAATATTTCTTTTCTTCCTGCTAAAGTTTTTGAGGAAGCTAAGTATATGAAAGAAAGTGGAGAGAATAATATTAATGTATTTAAAAAGTTGAGATTAGTTTTAATTAATATTTTGTGTAAAAATAAAAAAAACAAAAAATACATAGACAAAACGAAAAAAAATAATATAAAATCTAGTCTTATTGTGGAAATTTTATGCAGCTGAAAGATTATCTCTCCGAATAAACCTCTTCTGGTAAAACCTCCTTGATAATTAATTAACCAATCTGAATACTCATAATAACTTCTTTCAACAGTCCACTCGTAAAAACTAATAGATATTAAAACAAATGATAAAATAAGAATTATTTTTAAAATTGTTAAGTTTAATTTAAAATTTTTTTCATAAATTGGATTGAGTATTTTCATAAAAATAAAAGATAACTCCGCTAATAATAAGATTTATTTACTTTATAAATTAATAGAAATTAAAAGTATCCATTAAAATTATTTTAAAATTATTAATATTTTCAAATAAGTTATAAATATAAGGTTGTAAAAAAGGGAAATGAAATATCAAGATTTCCTTTGTTAAATTTAATAGACCAAAAAATAAAGCAGCAAAGATTAATATGATTATTAAATAACTATAAAATCCAAAATAAGAAGGTTTGGCAGTATTAGTATTTAATATTTTTTTATTATTTGATGAATGCTCATCACCAATTTTTATTCCATGTTTTTTTTCTAAATATTCTTTTGAATAAATTGATGGTGATATTCTTTTTTTTACCTTTTTCTTTTTCTTTTCTAACTCACTAAAAGGTTTTTCCTTTTTAACTTTTGTTTGAACTAGTTTTTCTTTAGTTGTAGATGTTTTTGTCTTTGTAATTTTTTTAGAAACTGGAAATTGTGTCCATTTGTTGCCACACGAGCTACACTGAACTAATCGGCCGGTACTTGGTATAGCGTTATCTGGTACAATAAATTTTTTTTGACATGATTTACATTCAAGAATCATACTCCTTAATAATACAGGTAATTTGTAACTCTATAAATACATTTTTACTTTGTTAAAATTTTATTGTATATGTCGAACAATTTTTAGGGTGGTTAGCTCAGTTGGTAGAGCATCTCGTTTACACCGAGAGGGTCATAGGTTCGAGTCCTTTACCACCCACCATTTGGGGGTGTAGCTCAGTTTGG
>NZFE01000010.1 GCA_002689245.1 Candidatus Pelagibacter sp. | reverse complement strand
GCCATGATCAAACTCTCAAGTTTAATAACGGCGCACACTAGCTTTATAACTTTTAGGTAATAAAAGTTATTTTCGTTAAAGCGTGTACGACAATTTCTTTATTAACCTAGCCGTCCACACTTCTCTTCTTAAAAATTCACAATTTAAAATAGCTAAGATTTTGTAAAAAAATCTAAACACACCTCTACTAATGATAAAATTGTATCGTAGAGGTGAGCGCCCGTTGTATTACAATAGATGAATTTGTCAAGGCGTATATTGGCGAAAAAACCCTTAAAAATCACGCTAAAAGAGCTTCTTATAATTGCAAATGTTATATAATTTTAATAGAAAAACAACTATGACGTTAAAAGAATTCTTTAAAAAGTTTCATACCCCTATTTTTCAAAGTAATGAAAAAAAAGGAGGTTTAAGTTTTCTTAAAAATTATAATTTAATTGTTTATACCGCTATATTGCTAATTTCAATTGTAACTTATTCTACTGCCTATAAATCAATTAAGAGTCAAAAAAATGAAAATGCCAAAAATTTAGAAGATTTTTTAAATTCAAAAGAATTTACAAAAATTAAAGGCTCATTTTTTGATACTTTCAAAAGTCCATACTTGGAGTTTAGTTATAAAATTGAAAATAAAGATTCTATAGGAAAAATTTTAAGAAAATTTAGAATATCAGATAATGAAATACAGAAAATAATTGCGGGATTAAAACAAAAGAAACTTACGAATATTTATGCTGGGAGAGAATTAAGTATTGTTTTAAAAAAGTTAGAAAACGGAAATAATACAATAATAAATATTTTGTATCCTATTAATAATACTCTCAGTGTAGAAATTAGAAAAAACAAAGGTACGATCGAAATTAAAGAAAATATTCTTAAATTAAATAAAAAAGAAGTTGTAATCAAAAATACTATTAACAGTAATTTATATTCAGCAGCAACAGATGCAGGAATAGAGCCAAATATAATTATTGAGTTTGCAAGAATATATGGTTTTGAAGTAGATTTTCAGAGGGATATAAGAAAAGGAGATACTTTTGAAATTTATTATGAAAAATTTTTAGATGATAATAATGTTGTTAGAGATACTGGAAAAATTATTTATGCTCATATGAATGTAAACAATAGAGAGATAAATCTTTATAACTTTAATGATAAAAATGAAATTGGCTACTATGACATCAGTGGCAAAAGTATAGTCAAATCTTTAATGAAGACACCTATTAATGGAGCAAGACTTTCTTCATCATTTGGTATGAGGAAACATCCTATTCTTGGTTTTAATAAAATGCATAGAGGAACAGATTTTGCAGCACCAACTGGAACACCTATAATGGCTTCTGGATCTGGTACTGTTACTCGAGCACGATGGTGTGGAGGTGGAGGAAACTGTGTAAAAATTAGACACAACTCAACTTACGAAACTATTTATGCTCATATGTCAAAATTTGCGAGAGGTATCAAAGAAGGAAAAAAAGTTAAACAAGGACAAATTATTGGTTACGTAGGTTCTACTGGTATGTCTACTGGTCCACATCTGCATTATGAGGTAGTTGTAAATGGAAAAAAAGTTAATTCTCAAAGACTTAAATTACCATCAGGTAAAATACTTAAAAATGAAGCAAGAGAGAAATTTGAATTAGAGAGGATTAAAATCGATTTAAGACTTGCGGAACTAAGAATTAATTAATAGCTAAATATTAAATTTCTTTATCTTTTGATGTATCTGTATTTATAACAACATTATCACTTTTATCTGTCGAGTTTGACACTGACTGGCTTTTATAATTTATTTCAGCGAGTCTTCTGGAGTAGTGTTCAGCATGCTGAAGATAATTTTCAATTAAAACTGGATCCCCGCTACTTTGAGCATCTTTTGCAAGTTGTTGATATTTTGAGATAACTTTTTCTATACTTACTGGATTAGATAAAGATCCATTTCGACTAAAATTTTTATTTCCAGCATTATTAGAATAATGACCGTTTACCGAATGATTAGAAGGAGATCTTCTTCTAAAATTATTTTTTTGTTGTCTGCCTCTAAAATTTCTTCTTCTATTGTTAATCATAATTTAATCAATAATGATTGAGTGTTGAAAATATACATCTTATATTATCTTTATAATCCTTAATTAAAATTTTCTCTCTAAATTTATTTATANNNTAAAATTTGTGAAACTTTTTTATATTGCCCAGTTCCAATTTCTAAGGCGAGCATTCCATTTATCTTTAAGATTTTTCTCGATTTGTAGATAACTTTTCTCATTACGTCAAGCCCATCATTTCCACCATCCAACGCTATTTTTGGCTCAAAAAATTTAATACCTTCATCTAAATTTTTTAATTCAGAACGAGATATATAAGGAGGATTTGAAACAATTAAATCAAATTTAAAGCTATTAAATTTAGAAATAGATAAGTTGACAAATTTTATTCTATTGAATGTACCATTAAGCTTAGAGTTTATTTTTGCAATTTTTAAAGTTTTTTTAGAAATATCAATTGCTATACCTTTAGATTTTTTTAATTCTTGTAATAATGAAATAATGATGCAACCAGAGCCTGTGCCTATATCCAAAATAAATGGATTTTTATCTTTATAATACATAATCAGATTTTCAACCAGGATCTCTGTTTCAGGTCTTGGAATTAAAACATCTGAACTAACATTTAATTTGTTGGTCCAAAATTCCTTTTTTTTTAAAAGATAAGCAATGGGTTCTTTACTTTTGGCACGTTTTGAAATCATATTATTGAAAGATTTAATTTGAATAGGATTAACTTTAAAATCAGAGATTAGTAGATTTTCTCGTGACTGACCCGAAATACTAGAAAGTAAAACTTCAGCATCAATCATATAAGATTTTATATTATTCTTCTTAAGAAAATTTGAACCTATTTTAATTAATTCATTTGAGTTCATTAATTAAGCTCTTGTAATTTTAAATTTTGATCTTTCAATCTTAAACTTTCATTCATTTCCTCGTGAATTTCACCGCTTAAAAATTCATCTAACTTATGTAAAGTTAAATTTATTCTGTGATCCGTAACTCGTCCCTGAGGAAAATTATATGTTCTTATTCTTTCAGATCTATCACCACTTCCAATTTGATTTTTTCTATTCTCAGATCTCTCTTTATCTTTTTTTTGTCTTTCAGCCTCATAAACTCTGGCTCTTAAAATTTTGAGAGCCTTAGCTTTATTTTTGTGTTGAGATTTTTCATCTTGCTGACTTACGACTGCTCCGCTCGGTAGGTGAGTAATTCTAACCGCACTATCAGTAGTATTAACTGATTGCCCCCCTGGACCTCCAGAACGAAAAACATCTATTCTCAGATCACTTTCTTTTATTTTAATGTCTACTTCTTCTGCTTCTGGTAATACTGCAACTGTAGCTGCTGAGGTATGAACTCTGCCTTGAGTTTCAGTGTCTGGAACTCTTTGAACTCTATGAACTCCTGACTCATATTTTAAATAAGAATAAATATCACTACCAGTAACTGAAAATATTATCTCTTTAAATCCACCAGCCTCACTTTTTGAAATATTTATTATTTCCATTTTCCATTTTTTTTTGGAGCAAACTTTCTCATACATTTTAAATAAATCTGAGCAAAACANTGTTGCTTCTAACCCGCCTGTGCCAGCTCTTATTTCTACTATAGCATTTTTTTTATCATCTAAATCTTTCGGTAATAAAAAAATTTTTAGTTTATTTTCGTTAATTTCATATTGCTTATTAAGTTCGACTAACTCTTTTTTTGCCAAATTTATCATTTCCTGATCACCTTTTTCATCATTTATAATATTTTCTAAATCTTTTTTCTCTTTCGTAAAGTTAAGATAACCTTTAGCATTTTTCAAAATATCTCCTAACTCCGAATACTCTTTTGATTTCTCAGCGAAATTTTTAGGGTCAATAGATCCACTTGCGAGTTCCTTTTCAATAGAATTATGTTTTGAAACAATTGCTTCAACTTTTTCTTTCGGTATCATATTTAGTTATTTTTTTCTTTGGCCTTTTCTTCTACTAATTTTACTACTTGGCTAATGATTTGTTCATTAATAACTTTTTTATGCGGTATACCGGATAAATAGAGTAAATTACTATCATTACCACCTCCAGTAATNCCTATTTCTGTTTGAGCTGCCTCNCCCGGACCATTAACAACACATCCAATTATTGACAAAGTAATCGGTTTTTTAATATGAGATAATTTTTCTTCTAAAACTTTTACTGTTTCTATTACAGGGAAAGCTTGTCTTGCACAGGATGGACAAGATATTATTTTAACACCACGAGATCTAATATTAAGAGATTTTAGAATCTCGTAACCTGCTTTTACTTCTTCTTCAGGGTCAGCCGAAAGTGAAACTCTTATAGTGTCTCCAATTCCGTTCATCAATAAATGTCCCATTCCAATAGATGATTTAATACTTCCAGTAATCAGACCTCCGGCTTCTGTAATTCCTAGATGTAAAGGATAGTTACATTCTTTTGACAACATCTCATAAGATTTAATTGCTAAAAAAATGTCTGATGATTTAACACTCAGCTTGAAGTTAAAAAAATCATTATCTTCAAATAATTTTACGTTGTATATTGCGCTTTCTACTAAAGCTTCTGGGCATGGCTCTTTATACTTGTCTAATAATTTTTTTTCTAAAGAACCTGCATTTACTCCAATTCTAATTGANCAATTATAATCTTTGGCAGCTTTTACAACATCTAAAACCCTCTCTTTAGATCCAATATTACCAGGATTAATTCTTAAACATGCTGCTCCATTTTTTGCAGCTTCAATAGCTCTTTTGTAATGAAAATGGATGTCTGCAACTATAGGAACATTTACATTTTTGGTTATATCTTTTAATGATTGAGTTGAGCTTTCATCTGGGCATGATACTCTTACAATATCTGCTCCTTTCTCCTCTAATCGATTGATTTGATCAATTGTAGATTTAGGATCAGTAGTTAAAGTATTAGTCATAGATTGTACGCTTATAGGAGAGTCTCCACCGACTAAAACTTTTCCGACTTTAATTATTTTAGTTTTTTTTCTTTTTACTTCTCTATAAGGTCTTATTTCCATTTTAATCCAAATAAAATATCTTATGCAATTTTTTAACTGCTTTTACGGTTAATTCTTCATCAATAATAACAGAAATTTTAATTTCTGAAGTTGATATAGCTAAAATATTAATTTTTTCTTCAGCTAGCGCTCTAAACATTTTATATGTTACACCAGGAGTAGTTACCATTCCAGCTCCAACAACAGAAATTTTAGACACATTATTTTTATAACTTAAATCTTTAAATTTAATTTTAGTGTTTTTTTTCAATATTTCCAAAGATTTGTCTAAATCTTCTCTTTTAGTTGTAAATGTAATATCAGTGGTTTTGCCATCTGAGGATACATTTTGTATTACCATATCAATGTTAATTTGATTTTTCCCAAAAGGTTCGAATATCTCAGCAGCTACACCTGGTTTATCTTCCACTGATTGAAGGGTAATTTTTGCGTCATCTTTAGAGTAAGCTACTCCAGTAACAACTTTACTATAGTCTAAATTTTCCTTGTTAAAAATTTTTGTTCCTTGTCGATCAGTAAAGGTTGATCTTACCTCAAGAGGAATATCATAAATCATTGCTGTTTGAACCGCAGATGACTGCATTACTTTAGCTCCTAAAGATGATAGTTCAAGCATTTCTTCATAAGATATTTTATCTATTTTTTTCGCTACCGGAATTTTATTTGGATCAGTTGAATATACACCTTCAACATCAGTATATATTTCACAACTATCAGTATCAAAGATCTTTGCAATCGCAACTGCAGTTGCATCTGAGCCGCCTCTACCAATAGTAGTTATTTCTCCTAAACTAGATATTCCTTGATATCCAGGTACAACTGCTATTCCTCCATTAGATAAATAATCGTTAATTTTATTAATGCTCATATTAATTATTCTTGCATTGTTATTTTCTCCTTCGGTTAAAATTGGAATTTGCCAATTCATAAAAGACTTGGAGTTAACGCCTATTTCTTTCAAGGCGCCAGAAATTAAAGCACAAGAAACTTGCTCACCAGTCGAAAGTAAAACATCTAATTCTCTTTTGTTAAAATTATTTGAAACTGATTTGGACAAAGAAATTAATTCATTAGTTTTTCCTGACATGGCAGAAACTACAACAATAACTTGATTACCAAGATCTGACACTTTTTTAATGATTTTTGCCGCATGCTTTATTCTATCTATAGAGCCTAGAGATGTACCACCAAATTTTAAAACTTTTTTTTTCATAATTTAGATTTATTATAGTATGAATATGAATAATTAAATACTTTTTAAAATTTTATGACTACAGTAAATCAAGAGGAAATTCAAAAATTTTCAAAACTTGCTGAAGAATGGTGGGATGTATCAGGTAAATTTAAACCCCTACATATGTTTAATCCAGTAAGAATAGAATATATTTTGGAAAAAACTTCAGGTCATTTTAATAGAACAGATAAAAGACTTCCTTTAAAAGGTTTAAAATTTTTAGATATTGGATGTGGTGGTGGATTAATGTCTGAACCTATGTGTAGACTAGGTGCTGATGTAACTGGCATAGATGCGTCTATGAAAAATATTAAAATCGCAGAGACTCATTCAAAAGAAAATAATCTTAATATAAATTATTTAAATACTTCTCCAGAAAAGATTAAAGAAAGTGAAAAATTTGATGTAATATTAAATCTTGAAATAGTTGAACATGTTGAAAATGTAGATTTATATTTTAAAAGTTGCGCAAAATTATTAAAAAAAAATGGATTAATGTTCACTGCAACTCTAAATCGAACATTTGTATCTTTTATAAAAGCGATAATTGGAGCAGAGTATGTTTTAAGATGGTTACCCATTGGAACGCATGACTGGAATAAGTTTTTAAAACCGAAAGAAATAGAGGAAATGATAAAAAATTTAAACTTTTCTGTTAAAGAGGTTAAAGGTTTAGAATTTAGTCCATTTACTCAAAAATGGAAAAGATCAAATAATCTATCTGTAAATTATATAATTACTAGCTATAAAAACTAGTTGTCTTTTTCTACCCAAGGAATGTTTACTAAATCTATACCTTCTTCTTTTAGTTCTTCTTTTTCTTTATCAGTAGTTGCGCCATAAATATTTTTTTTGCTTTTTTTATCGTAGTAAACTTCTCTTACTTTATTAGCAAAATTGTGTTCAATATATTCAAAATTTTTTTCAACAAACTTTCGTAATTTAATAAGGTCTTTTTTGAAGTTTTTCATTTCTAAACTAGAGATTTTTTTTTGTTTATTTCGTAATTTTGTATTAGCTACGCTTGGAGCCATTATTGACTTTTCCACTTTTTTGATTGGCAAAATATACATTCAATTAAGTTTTTTCTTTTTAATCTATCAAATTCTTTGGAATCAGAAAACCAACTCTCAAATTCATGTTTATTTTTACATTTAAGATTGTATTTTATCATAATAAATAATTAATATTTATTTTAGAAAATTCAAGTTACATTTTTATAGTCTGCGTTAATATCAATATAATCGTGGGTAAAGTCACACGTAAAACATTGAAACAAATCTGAGCCTGAATTTAAATTTATCTCTATAGAGATGGAGTCCCATTTCATGTATTCTCTTATTTTTTCTAAATCAACATTTTCTACTGGTGCTCCATTTTCAGCTAATAAAAATTCACCAAACTTTATAGAAATTTTATTTTTATCTACTTTTTCACCTGATTTACCTATTCCCATTATAACTCTTCCCCAATTAGGATCTTCCCCAGCTACTGCAGTTTTTACGAGTGGTGAATTGGCGACTGAAAATGCTATTTTTTTTGCACTAGTAACAGACTTAGCATTCAAAACTTTTATTGTTAAAAATTTTTTTGCTCCCTCTCCATCAACAACAACCTGTTTTGCTAAGTTTAAGCATACGTTTTTTAAAGATGTTTCAAATTTTTGAATTACTGGATCAGTTATTCCTCTATTATGTCCGATTTTTATTTTTCTAGTTGAGAAAATTGAGATCATGTCATTAGTTGATTGGTCACTATCTACAGTGATGGCATTAAATGTATTAGCAACTGCTTTTTTTAATAATGTCTTTAGCAGATTAGAAGGAATATCAGCGTCAGTAAAAATAAAAGATAGCATTGTTGCTAAATTAGGTGCAATCATACCGGAGCCTTTTGCTATAGCTGCAATGCGAATGATTTTATTGTTAAAAGTAAATTCATCATAAGCTAACTTTGGTTTGGTNTCNGTNGTCATTATAGCNGANGCNGTTTTTATCCAAATTAATTTATTTTGNTCATCTCTNANNTTNGNNACNAAATCATTTATTCTATNTGNTATTTTTTCAGNTGGAAATGTTTCNCCTATNACNCCTGTNGANGCAAAGATAAGATCTTTNNTTTTNACTGTTTCNGATATNCCNTCNTCTTTTTTNGACTCTCTTAAAGTTAANTTNTTNGNTANNCTTTTTGCAACNANNTCTATNCCNTCATANCCTTGNTTACCNGTAAANGTATTNGCGTTTTTNGTATTTACNAATAAAGCTTTNATANTTTTTTTNTTNGATTTNTCNTTCCANGTTATTGTNTCNGAAACTATAGANNTTGTAGTNGTCAAGAGTTGCGTANTTTGCTCCNTCTNTNAAATAAAANANAGCTANATCATCTCTTCCATTNTNATAAAGATCTGCAGATATTGATGANACTTCTAAGCCCATCTAANGGCTTAAGATCCTGANATTCACCCATTTTTGATANTTTGGATTTATCNNNNAGAAAATTTTTTAAATTTATTGTCATTNTTACTATTTAATTTAAGTTATAAATACATATATAGAATATTAATGAATTTATTTACAGCGGCTTTTAGTAAAATATTTAAAAANGGTAATCAACAGGTTTTAGACAAAATAAAACCTTTGATTGTTGATATAAATAGCAAAGAGAGCTCATTATCCTTACTAAAGGATGGGGAATTCAAGGAAAAAACTAATTATTTAAAAAAACAAGTTTTGGGTGGTGTAAAGTTAGANAAGCTAATACCAGAAAGCTTTGCATTAGTTAGAGAGGCTGCNAAGAGAGTTNTGGGTGAGAGACACTTNGATGTTCAATTAGCTGGTGGAATAATTCTTCACCAAGGTAAGATAGCTGAGATGAAAACGGGGGAAGGAAAAACTCTTGTGTCTACTTTGCCAGCTTTTCTAAATTCTTTAGGTGGAAAAGGTGTTCACATAGTAACTGTCAATGATTATTTAGCTAAAAGAGACTCTGTTTGGATGGGAAAAGTTTTTGATTTTTTAGGAACATCTACTGGTTGTGTAACTTCAAATTTAGAGGATAGCGAAAGAAAGAAAAATTATAATTGTGATATTACTTACGGTACTAATAATGAATTAGGTTTTGACTATCTAAGAGACAATATGAAATATGATCTAAATGATATGGTTCAAAGAGATCATAACTTTTGTATTGTTGATGAGGTTGATAGTATTTTAATTGACGAGTCAAGAACTCCTTTAATTATATCTGGTAAGGTTGAAGATAAGAGCAATTTATATTTAACAGCAAATGAGTTTGTAGTAAAATTACAAAAAAATGACTACGACTTAGATGAAAAAAATAAAAATGCAATTTTAACTGATGTTGGAATTGATAAGATAGAAAAACTTGCGATACAGAAAAGATTGCTTAAAAATAATAACTTTTATGACCCACAAAATTTAAATTTAGTTCATCATGTAAATCAATCTTTAAAAGCCAATTTATTATTTCAAAGGGATAAAGATTACATCGTAAAAGATGAAAAGGTTCAAATTATAGATGAATTTACAGGCAGAATTCTAAGTGGTAGAAGGTTTTCAGATGGTCTACACCAAGCCATAGAGGCAAAAGAGAATGTAGCTATACAAGAGGAAAATCAAACACTAGCATCTATTACTTATCAAAATTATTTTAGACTTTACAAAAAGCTATCTGGAATGACTGGTACAGCTATAACTGAATCTGAAGAGTTTTTTGATATTTATAGATTAAATGTCGTATCCGTCCCTACTAATAATAAAATGATAAGAAAAGACTTTAATGATTTAATTTTTAGAACTGAAAAAGAAAAATATGAAGCTATCACAAAAAAAATATTGGAGTGCAATAAAACTGGGCAACCTATTTTAGTTGGTACTACAAGTATAGAAAAGTCAGAAAAAATTTCTCAATTTCTTAGTGAAAAAAACTTAAAACATAATATTTTAAATGCAAAATTTCATGAAGAAGAAGCAAAAATAATTTCTGAAGCAGGCAAAGTTAACGCAATAACAATTGCCACCAATATGGCTGGTCGAGGAACAGATATAAAACTTGGTGGAAAAATGGAAACTGAAAAGAATGATATCTCAATAAGTCAAGAAGTTAAAAAAAATGAGAGTAAAGTTAAATCGATAGGCGGTTTGTGTGTTATAGGAACAGAAAGACACGAGAGTAGAAGGATCGATAATCAGCTTAGAGGACGGTCAGGTAGACAGGGAGATCCAGGAACTTCAATTTTTTTTATCAGCTTACAAGATGAATTAATGAGACTTTTTGGGGGAGATCAGATTGATGGTGTTCTGAAAAAGCTAGGATTAAAAGAAAATGAGTCGATTGATCATCCGTGGATCAACAAAGCCATGGAAAGGGCTCAAAAAAAAGTAGAAGCCAGAAATTTTGACATTAGAAAAACTTTAATAAAGTTTGATGATGTTATGAATGACCAACGTCAAGTAATATTTAGCCAANGACTTAATATTTTAAAACAATCAAATATTCAGGAAATGCTTAATGATTTTCTTNGAGAANTATCNCAAAATATATTAAAAATAAAAATTGGNTATANAANCTCAAATGACGAGAAAACATTTTTAGCAGGAGTAAAAAATTATACNGGAAATGTATTAANCGATGAGGATTTGCTAAAATATGGAANTTTANAAGATAAAGAGTTTTNGAAAAAANTTTTTGNANTCTTTCAANAAAAAAGAGACGAAAAAATAANANTAATAGGTGTTAATCAATATAGCGATNTAGAAAAAAAAATTTTTTTGCANGTTTTAGATTTCTCNTGGAGAACCCATTTNCAATATTTAGANCAATTAAGACAGGTAATAGGGTTNAGAAGCTATGGTCAAAAAGATCCTTTGTCAGAATTTAAAAAAGAAGCATTTANTCTTTTTGAAGCATTATTAGAAAAAGTAAAAACTGATGTTATNAAGTTTCTCTTAAATATGAATTTGGTTNTAACGAATGAAACTGANCAAAAAAAACNACCTTTAGAAANTAATCAGAAAGTAGGAAGAAATGACAAATGTCCTTGNGGTTCTGGAAAAAAATATAAACACTGTTGTGGATCTATTTAGTTAGAAAAAAGGATCGTAAGCCCATTGCAAGAGAGCTTGTCTTTGTCTTTTTCTGCATTGAAGATCNCCCTCTTCACAATTTTTTTTTACNGCCGGTCTGTGCCTGTCGCCAAAGGCTTTCCACCTTTTAATTTGAATAGTNTCTATTTCANAGTTTCTTCTGCCATTTTTAAATCTACAATACCATTGAAACCAACCTAGTGGATCTTGTTTAAAGATCCANCCTTTATCAATCCANTCTTTTCTNGTTAAGCCAGACTCAATCTTAAAACAATTTAGGTTAACATCNAACTTTTTGCTTGTTTTTGCCTTTTTAAACCATTCTTGTGGGAATTCTCTTATACTGCCATCAACAAAATANGATCCTCCNAATACTCCNAGCTCCAGCATTTTTTTGGGAGNNAGTTGAGGTTTAAAAATTTTATAAATTTCTTTTTCTATCATTNTGGTGGTGGCCTTGGTTTGAATCGCACAAACGACACATACCTTTTCAGGGTACTGCTCTACTACTGAGCTACAAGGCCTAAAANCTAAAAGTTATTCTTCCTTTAGTTAGGTCATAAGGAGTCATTTCAACCATTACATTGTCTCCAGCAAGAACTCTTATTCTATTCTTTCTTAACTTTCCAGCGGTATGAGCAAGAATTTCATGATTATTTTCAAGTTTAACTCTGAACATAGCATTCGGCAATAGTTCTGTTACCTTTCCTTTAAATTCTAATGTTTCTTGCTTAGCCAATTATTTTTTCTCCATTTTAATTTTAATCATTACAAATTATTGTGCTTAGGTTTGTTTTTACTTTCCCAAGGCGAACCTTGATCATCTAAAGTTACCTCAATTGCTTCTGTTACTAATTTAATTACCACATCTCCAGAAAATATTAAATTCATCTCATAATTTTTATCAGGCATTTTAAACGTTTCAATAGCTAAAAAGTCCAAAAATCTGTCATTTTTTTTTTGATTTACATTTTTTGATGATACTTTAAGAACATTTTCGAATTTAAGCACAGTTCTAATTCTTTTATTTTTTCTAAAAACCCCTTTTTCAACATCTTCCCACATAAATCGATTCAATTGCATGAGAAATATTCTATTTTTTTTAAGACTCGCAATATCTGATGTTTTTACAATTGAATCTTGGAGGTGAGCAGATATGACTCTAAGATCCTCGTCAGTTTTAGCTATAAGTTTTAAATTTTGAACTTTCACCTTAAACTCTTTTAATTCTTGCTTTGCATTTAATCAATTTTTTTTCAAGATCTTGGTAGCCTCTATCAAGATGATATATCCTATTAATTTTAGTTCTCTTATCTGCAATTAAACCTGCTAAAACTAAACTTACAGAGGCCCTAAGGTCAGTTGCCATTACTTCTGCTCCAGTTAAAAAACTAGGTCCTGATATGTATGCAGTGTTATTGCGTATTTCTATTTTAGCTCCCATTCTTTTAAGCTCAGGAACATGCATAAATCTATTTTCAAAAATACTCTCTTTTATTTTTGATAATCCTTTTGCTTGAGTCATCAAAATCATAATTTGAGCCTGTAAATCTGTAGGGAATCCTGGATATGGATCAGTTTTGATATTAATATTTTTGATATTTTTAGACTTATAGATTTCAATATAATTCTTACTAATATTCATTTTTACCCCCATCCTTTTTAAAATAATTATTTCTTTTTTTATCAAATTAGGTTCAATATTTTTAAGTTTCAATTTTTTAGCAATTAAAGCTCCGCCAATAAGATAAGTTCCGAGTTCAATTCTGTCACATATTATTGTATGCGATATTTTTTTTTCTTTAATAGATCCTTCTATTGTTATTTTTCTATCTTTAATTTTTATTTTTACCCCAAGTTTTTTTAGAAAATTTATTAGGTCTATTATTTCTGGTTCTACGGCGCAATTATCTATAATGGTAACACCTCTTGCATAAGCTGCAGCTAAAATCGTATTTTCTGTAGCTCCAACAGAAATACTTGGAAATTTAAATTTTGTTCCTTTTAGTCCTTTATTTGCAAAGGCAAAAATATATCCGTTCTTTATTTTTATTTTTGCTCCAAGTTTTTTTAAAGCAAATAAATGAAGATCAACAGGTCTCGTACCAATAGCACAACCA
>NZFE01000009.1 GCA_002689245.1 Candidatus Pelagibacter sp. | reverse complement strand
AGTTGAAAAAGTTACAGATAAAGAGGCAGATGATTATTATAATTCAAGACCATATAAAAATAAAATTGGCGCTTGGGCTTCTTCTCAATCTGAAATTTTAAACAAAAGAGATGATTTTATAAAAAAAATAGAAACTTATGAAAAAAAATATCCTTCTAACGATGTTCCAAGACCACCACATTGGTCTGGATGGAGATTATTGCCATCGCAAATTGAATTTTGGTTAGATGGTGAAGGCAGAATACATGAGAGATTAAATTATAAAAAAGAAAAAGGAAGTTGGAAGAAAGAACTCTTATATCCCTAGAAAGATCTATTCAAACTAAAACTTGACAAGTTTTGTAAAATATTTTTTTCTCTACTATTTGGAAAAATAGCTAAAGCATCTCTAGATACATTTACAAAATACTCAGCTCTTTTTAAGCTTTCTTCAACCGACTTATATTTATTTATCAATGATAAAACTTCACTAAAATCATCTTCAGTTCTTTTTTCTTTTTTAAATATCTCTTTTAAAAAATCTCTTTCTTCATCGTTAGCTCTTTGAAAAATAATTATCAATGGTAAAGTCGTCTTACCTTCATAAAAATCTTTCCCAATTTCTTTTCCGAATAAAATTTCTTTAGCAAAATAATCTAAAGCATCGTCAGCAATTTGAAAGGCTAAGCCAAGATTTTTTCCGTAAGAAGCTAAAGCTTCTTTTTCCTTAATATTTAATTTACCTAAACAAGCACCCGTTTTAGTAGCTGCAGAAAATAAAGCAGCTGTTTTTAAATTGATAATTTTTGTATAAGTCTCTTCCAAAAGATCTGCCTCACCTTTATGTTGTAGCTGTAAAACTTCTCCTTGTGCAATTTTAGATGAAGTAGATGATAATAATTTTAATATTTCTAGATCACCATCGTCTACCATAATTTCAAAGCATCTGCTTAATAAATAATCTCCTGTTAAAATTGAAGATTGATTGCCCCAAATAGTATTGGTTGTTTTATTTCCTCTTCTTAAATGACTTTCGTCTATAACATCGTCATGAAGTAAAGTTGCAGAATGAATTAATTCGACGCAACCTGCTAGATTTATATCCCTATCTCCCAAATCATAACCAGCTAATTTAGCTGAACCTAAAGTTAAGAGAGCTCTTAATCTTTTACCTCCAGAATTTAAATGATGTTTTGTCATTTTCTGAATAAGATCAACTTTACTTTCAAGTTTAATATTTATTAGCTCCTCGACTTTAACCAGTTTATTTACCACTAGATTTTTTAGATCGAGGTAAGCAGTATTAGCCGAATTTTTTAGAGGTATTACTGATCCCATGAATAGTTTTTACACAACCTCAACAAAATATAATATTCTTATTTAAAACCTGTTGACGCACCTTCAATTCAACTAGAAGTAGCGTAATAATTGATTAAAATTTTTTATAGTATTGATATAAGTAAAATACTAATACTCATTTATGTTTTCAATATTTAAAAAAAAAATAATAATACCCCATGTCAGAATGACTGGCGTGATTGGATCAGTTGGAAGATTTAAGCAGGGGATAGATTTAGCCAATCAGCAAGAAATTCTAAAAAAAGCATTTTCTTATAAGAAAGCTAAAACTGTAGCAATCTCAATTAATTCTCCTGGAGGCTCACCAGTTCAATCACATTTGATTTATAGCTATATAAGACAACTAGCTGACAAAAATAAGACTAAGGTTATGATATTCGCTGAAGATGTTGCAGCTTCAGGAGGTTATTTTATTGCATGTGCTGGAGATGAAATTTACGCTAATTCAAGCTCAATAATTGGATCTATTGGAGTAATATCAGCATCATTTGGTTTTAAAGATCTTATAAAAAAAGTTGGTATTGAAAGAAGAATTTATACTGCAGGTAAAAATAAAAGCACTCTTGATCCTTTTGTGGACGAAAAACAAGAGGATGTTGAAAGATTAAAAAAAATACAATTAGATTTGCATTCAGACTTTATTAAAATTGTAAAACAAAGTAGGGGAGAAAAAATTAAAGATCCAGAAAAAAATAATATATTTACCGGCGAATTTTGGGCTGGCTCAGTAGCTTTAAAACTAGGATTGATTGATGGTATAGGAAATGCAGATCAAGTATTAAGAGAAAAATTTGGAGATAAAGTGATTATTAAAAAATTTGAAAAACAAAAAGGGTTTTTAGCAAAAAAATTATCTTCATCAATTGATAATCCAATTGAAAAAATTTTGGAAAATCTCGAGGAAAAAAGTTTATGGCAAAGATTTGGCTTGTAAATGCTAAAAAAGAAGAAAAACGATAGTTCTAAAAAACAGACATTTCAAGAAATAATAATGAGTCTGCAAAAGTACTGGGGTAAATACGGGTGTGTATTGCTTCAACCTTATGATTTAGAAGTTGGAGCAGGAACTTTTCATCCTGCAACTACATTAAGATCTTTAGGACCTAATCCGTGGAAAGCAGCTTATGTTCAACCATCAAGACGACCTACTGATGGACGCTATGGGGAAAATCCGAACAGATTACAACATTATTATCAATTTCAAGTAATCATTAAACCCTCACCAAAAAATATCAAAATTACTTATTTAAAAAGTCTGTCGGCAATCGGAATAGATGTAAAAAAACATGATATAAGATTCGTAGAGGATGATTGGGAAAGTCCCACTTTAGGAGCCGCTGGTTTAGGCTGGGAGGTTTGGTGCGATGGCATGGAGATAACTCAATTTACTTATTTTCAACAAATGACTGGAATTGATTGTAAACCGGTTCCAGTGGAACTCACATATGGTTTAGAAAGATTATGTATGTTTGTACAGGGAAAAAAAAATGTTTTCGATATTGAATGGAATAAAGAAGGAGTAAAATACAAGGACGTTTTTCATCAATCAGAAAAAGANTTTTCNGCNTATAATTTTGAANATGCNGATACNAAAATTTTANTNTCNAATTTTGAGNNTGCTGAAAAAGAATGNAAATCTCTTTTGGATAAAAAACTTGCTCTTCCAGCATATGATCAATGTTTAAAAGCTAGTCATATATTTAACTTATTAGATGCAAGAGGAGTGATTGGGGTAGCAGAAAGAGCAAACTACATAGATAGAATTAGAGAATTGTCTAAAGGTTCAGGAAAATTATGGTTAGAAAGCCAGTAATGTTATGTCAGAATTTATATTAGAGCTTTATAGTGAAGAAATACCACCAAATTTACAAGTAAATGCAAGAAAAGATCTACAAGAAAAAATTAAAAAATCTTTAATTGAGGAAAATTTAAAATTTGGATCTTTAAGTGCATTTTCATCACCAACGAGACTTACAATATTCATAAAAGACTTTTCTGATAAAATTAAGATACCCTCTAAAGAAATAAGGGGCCCAAAGGTTGGTGTTATTGATGATATCGTAAACAATTTTTTAAAAGCGCATGGTTCATCTAGAAAAGACCTTGAGGAAAAGCAAAATGATAAAGGAAATTTCTATTATATTAAAACTAAAAGCAAAGAGGTTCTAACTTCAGAAATATTAAAAAAGATAGTGGTAAATAGTATAGCATCAATCAAATGGAAAAAATCAATGAGATGGTCTGACACTGACTTATTATGGGGAAGACCTTTAAGATCTATTTTAGCCATATATGATAAGAAAATACTCGCTTTTAGCTATGGTCATTTAAAAGCTAGTAATTGCGTCACTATAGAAAAAAACCTGGATACTAAAACTAAAAAGGTGACTAATTTTAATGATTATCAAAAATTGTTATTAAATAATAATATAATACTTGATCATGAAGATAGAGAGAGAAAAATAATCAAAAAATTTGAAAATTTTTATAAAATTAAAAATTTTAAGAATAATTTCGACATTAAACTTTTAAAAGAAGTAACAAATATCGTAGAAGACCCCCATGTATTGTTGATTGATTTCGACAAAAAATACTTAGAATTACCAAAAGAAATTATTATTTCTACATTACAAAATCATCAAAGATATTTTCCTATTTTTGATAAAAAAAATGAAATCACTAANTTCTTTTTAGTAGTAACAAATAAAAAGGATACAAATAATGTTATTAAAGATGGAAACAAAAGAGTAGTAGAAGCAAGATTAGCAGATGCCAAATTCTTTTGGGATAAAGATAAATCAAAAAATTTAATTAAACAAATTGCAAAACTTAAAGATATTAAATTTTACGAAGGTTTAGGGTCTATTTACAATAAAACTCAGAGATTAAAAAAATTAAGCGGTTTGTTGGCAGATGAGTTTAGTTTAAATAAAGAAAAAGCAGAAATAGCAGCTTCAATCTCTAAATCTGATTTGTGCTCAGATTTAGTAAATGAATATCCTGATCTTCAAGGACTTATGGGAAAATATTTTGCTTTAAGTCAAGGCTTTGAGGAAGATGTATCAAACGCTGTAAATGATCATTATCTTCCACTGGGAAATAATTCTATCACTCCTAAAAAGCCCATAAGTTATGTTTTAGCAATTACTGACAAAATCGATACTTTGGTGGGATTTTTTTTAATTAATGAAAAACCAACAAGTTCAAAAGATCCTTTTGCCTTGAGAAGATCTGCTATCGGGTTATTACGAACTATAATAGATAATAAATTAAATTTAAGACTAAGAAATATAATAAGTTACAATATAAAACTACTTGAGGAACAAGGAGTTAAAAAAATTAATGAAAATTCTGAAAATGAAATACTGAATTTTCTTAAAGAAAGAATGAAAAATATTTTGAAAGAGAAAAATATAAAGAATGATATTATTGAAGCATCTATAAGCTCATATTTTAGCGATAATTATTTTGACCTTTATAAAAAAAATACTTTGATGAACAAATATATTAACAAAGAAGTTGGAATAAATGCNATAAGNTCNTATAAAAGAGCNTNNAANATAGTTGAAAGCGTTAAAGAGAATTTATCAGGCAGGCCGGATGCTGTCTTATTTAGAAAGGACGAAGAAAAACATTTATTTGAAAAATTAAACGAGATTCGAAAATCTTTTGCTGTAAATGAGCAAGATAAAGATTATGAAAAGTTACTTTTAAGTTTATCGGAAATAAAGATGTTCACTGATAAATTTTTTGATAATGTTATTGTAAATGATGATAATAATGATATTAAAAATAATAGATTAGAACTATTAAAGATGTTTTGTAATACGTTTAACAATTTTATCAACTTTTCTAAGTTAGAGGGAATATCGTGAAACAATTTATTTTCAGTTTTGATGATAAAAAGATCGGTAAACTTAAAAATAAAAAAAATTTATTAGGTGGAAAAGGAGCCAACCTCGCAGAAATGGGAAAGCTTGGCCTGCCCGTACCCCCAGGTTTTACAATTACAACAGAAGTTTGTGACGTTTTTTATGAAAATAAAAAAAAATTACCTACCAAAATTTTATCTCAAATTAAATCCGAGATAAAAAAAATTGAAAAAAAAACATCAAAAAAATTTGGAGACTTAAAAAATCCACTTTTAGTCTCTGTTAGATCTGGAGCGAGAATTTCTATGCCTGGAATGATGGATACTATTTTAAATTTAGGATTAAACGACAAAACAGTAAATGCACTAGCCTCAAAATCAAACAATCCTCGCTTCGCAAAAGATAGTTATAGAAGATTTATTCAAATGTTTAGTAATGTTGTCATGGGAGTAGAAGGGCATTTGTTTGAGGAAATGATAGATAATTTTAAATTAACAAAAGGTGTATTACAAGACACCGAAATTGATGCCTCTGACTGGGATGGACTTATAGAAAATTTTAAAAAATTAGTAAAGAAAAAAACTGGGAAAAATTTTCCTCAAGATGTAAATGAACAATTAATTCAATCAGTAAGTTCCGTATTTAGATCCTGGGAAAGTCAAAGAGCCAAAACGTATAGAAAACTTAATAGAATACCTCATCAGTGGGGAACAGCAGTAAATGTTCAAGCAATGGTGTTTGGAAACATGGGCGATGATTGTGCTACTGGAGTAGCTTTCACAAGAAATCCTTCTACCGGTGAAAATTCTTTTTTTGGAGAATATTTAATAAATGCTCAAGGTGAAGACGTGGTCGCTGGCACTAGGACGCCACAATATATTACAAAAAGATCTAAAGAAGAGTCAGGCTCAAAAGAACTTTCAATGCAAGAGGCAATGCCAAAAGCATACAAAGAATTAGAAAAAATTTTTTTAAAATTAGAAAAACACTACAGAGATATGCAAGACATTGAATTTACAGTGGAAAATAATAAATTGTGGATGCTTCAAACAAGATCTGGAAAAAGAACTGCAAAAGCAGGAATTAAAATTGCCGTTGATATGGTTAAGGAAAAATTAATCTCTAGAAAAGAAGCAATACTTAGAATAGATCCAAACACTATTGATACACTTTTACATCCTACTCTTGATAATAAAGTTAAAAAGGAAGTTGTAGCATCAGGGTTGCCTGCTTCGCCTGGTGCAGCAAGCGGCAAAGTTGTTTTTACCGCTGATGAAGCAGAAAAATTAAATAACATGATGCAAGATACAATTTTAGTAAGATTAGAAACATCACCAGAGGATATTCATGGAATGCATGCAGCAAAAGGTATTTTAACTGCAAGAGGTGGAATGACAAGTCATGCTGCTGTAGTCGCCAGAGGCATGGGTCGACCATGTGTTTCAGGATCAAGTGAGATAACCATTGATTATGAGAATAAACAATTTAAAGCCGGTAATGAAATTATAAAAGAAGGTGACACAATAACAATTGATGGAGGAAGTGGTAAAGTTATGAAAGGCTTGGTCCCAACAGTTAAACCAGAAATTTCAGGATATTTTTCAACAATAATGAAATGGGCGGATGAATTCAGAAAATTAAAAATTAGAACTAATGCAGAGACCGAACAAGATAGCAAAACAGCTATAGATTTTGGAGCAGAAGGAATCGGACTTTGTAGAACTGAACATATGTTTTTTGATGAAGACAGAATTTTGTCAGTTAGACAGATGATTCTCTCTAGATCAAATGAAGACAGAAATCACGCGCTATCAAAACTTTTGCCCTATCAAAAAGAAGATTTTAAAAAAATATTTAAAGTAATGTCAGGACTACCTGTTACTGTAAGGTTATTAGATCCACCACTTCACGAGTTTTTACCCAAGGCCGACAAAGATGTTGATGAAGTTGCAAGATCTTTAAATTTAGCATCAAAAGAAATTAGAGATAGAATAGCAGAGCTACATGAAGAAAATCCGATGCTTGGCCATAGAGGTTGTAGACTAGGAATATCTTTCCCAGAGATTTATGAAATGCAGTGTAGAGCTATTTTTGAAGCGATAATTGAACTTAAAAAAGAGAAAATAAAATCTGCTTTTGTAGAAATTATGATTCCATTAGTTTCAACAGAATCTGAATTAAGAATTATGCGTTCACTAGTTGATCGTGTTGCGTATCAAATTGAGACACAAAACAAAGCGAAATTAAATTATATCGTAGGAACAATGATTGAATTACCTAGAGCTGCATTACAAGCTAAAAATATATCTAAGCATGCAGATTTTTTTAGTTTTGGTACTAATGATTTAACTCAAACTACCTTTGGTATTAGCAGAGACGACTCTGGTAAATTTTTAAATGATTATATAGACAATAAAATTTTTGAAGTTGATCCATTTGTGAGTATAGACCAAAGTGGAGTAGGCGAACTTGTAGAGATTGCTTCTTCAAGAGGTAGAAAAACGAATAAAAAAATTAAACTTGGTATTTGTGGTGAACACGGCGGAGATCCTAAAAGTATAGAATTTTGTTCTAAGACTGGCTTAGATTATGTTTCTTGTTCTCCTTTTAGGGTACCTGTGGCAAGACTGGCTGCAGCCCAAGCAGAATTATCCAAGTAATAAACTAGTGTCAAAAGTTTTAGAGCTGTGAGTTATAGCACCAACTGAAATTCTATTAATTCCAGTTCTTGATATTTTTTTTATATTTCCTAAATTAGCATTACCAGAATATTCAGTTTCATATTTTTTATTACAAAGTTTAAGGCATTTTTTTAGTAGTGAAATACTCATATTATCAAAAAGTATTCTTTTAAATTTTAAACCTAATATCTTTTTTAATTGTGCTATATTCTCAATTTCAACCGTAACAACTTTTTTAGATTTTGAAGCTCGTAAAACAATTTTTTTTATGTCATTGGAAGCCTTTATATGATTGTCCTTAATTAAAATTTCATCACTTAGGTTGTACCTATGATTAAACCCTCCACCTTTTTTGACTGCATATTTTTCTAACAACCTTAAGTTCGGAGTAGTTTTTCTTGTACAACAAATTTTAGTTTTTTTTCCAACTTTTTCAACCAAACTATTAGTGATTGTAGCTATTCCAGATGCATGATTTAAAAAATTTAAAGCCGTTCTCTCAGCTGTAAGTATTGTTTTTGTATTTGCTAAGATTTCAGCTATAACTTTATTTTTTTTTACAGACTTACCATCTTTTATCTTAGATTTAAAAATTGTCTCTTTTCCAATTAATCTAAATGCTTGTTTGCAGAATTCTATCCCAGCTATTACTCCATTCTGCTTGGCTATTATTTTAGCTTTAATTTTCTTATTACTAAATTTTATAAGTTTAGTTGTAATATCGCCCATTGGCTTCAGATCTTCGTCTAAGGCTTTTTTAACTACAGAGTTAATATACTTTTGATTAATTTTTTGCACTGATCTAACGACCAATTTCAGTCATTCTAATTACAGATTTTCTTGCAGCCTCGATTGTTTTATCATCCAATATAATTTCATTGGTTTCATTCTCTAAACAATCAAGTATTTTCTTTAAATCTATTTTCTTCATATATGGACAAAGATTACAAGGTTTAATGAAACTAACATTTGGATTGTCTGCTTCAACATTATCGCTCATAGAACACTCTGTTACTAACATTACTTTCTTCGGTTGATTATCTTTTACATAATTTATCATACCAGAAGTTGATCCGGTAAAATCAGAGGCTTTTATCACATCTGGAGGACATTCTGGGTGAGCAATAACTTTGATGCCAGGATTTTGTTTTTTTATATCTTGTATTTCTTTTGAGCTAAATTGTTCATGAACTATACAAGTTCCTTTCCAAGATATAATTTTAACTTTTGTATTTTTTGAAACATAGTCAGCTAAATATTGATCTGGTAAAAAAATCACTTTTTCAACATTTAAAGACTCAACAACTTTTACTGCATTCGCTGATGTACAACATACATCAGTTTCTGCCTTAACATCTGCTGATGTATTAACGTACGAAACCACAGGCACTCCAGGATATTTTTGTTTTAACATTCTTACATCTG
>NZFE01000008.1 GCA_002689245.1 Candidatus Pelagibacter sp. | reverse complement strand
TTATTAAAGGTATTAACAAAGATAAACTTTATGAGTTTTTAAGGAATATGGAGTTCAATAGACTATTAAGCCAAGCAATTAGTTTTTATGGTGAAAATACTGGAGAGTTAATAAAAGAGAAAGAAAATGTAAAAAAATTGCAAAAAGTCGATACTAGTAATTATAAAAATATACTTAACGAAACTAATCTAGATAAATTAATTAAAAAATTAGATGAAAAAACAATAATATCCGTAGATTGTGAGACCTCGGCATTAAATCCTATTGATGCTGAACTCATTGGTGTCTCTTTTAGTTATGATATCAATGAAGCTTATTATATTCCTGTAGGGCATAAAAATGTAAAAAGTTTAAGCAGAGAATTTGTAATAAAAAAAATAAAAAAAATTCTTGAAGATCCAAGTATAAAAAAAATTGGTCAAAATATAAAATACGATTTTATGATTTTTAAAAAATATGGAATTAATATTGAACCAATAGAAGATACAATGCTTCTCTCATATACTTTAGATGCCGGAAATAACAGACATAATATGGATACTTTATCTGAAATACATTTAGGCCATAAAACAATATCTTATAAAGAAATAGTAGGTTCAGGTAAAAAACAGTTAAACTTTTCTGAGGTGAATCTAAAAGATGCTACTAAATACGCTGCTGAAGATGCTGATGTTACTTTGCGTCTCTATAATGTTTTAAAAGATCGAGTAGATAATGAAAAACTAAATAAAATTTACGAAGTATTTGAAAAACCAATGGTTAAATTGTTGTCTAAATTGGAAATGAATGGAATAAAAATTGATGACGAATATTTAAAAAAATTATCCAGAAAATTTGAGGAAAGATTAATTAAAAAAGAAAAAGAGATTTATAAACTCTCAGGAAAAAAGTTTAATATAGGCTCGCCTAAACAATTAGGAGAAATAATTTATAACGATTTAAAAATTGCAAAGCTAAAAAAAACAAAGAAAGGTAGTCTTGCCACTAGCGCTAAAATACTTGAAGATCTTGCTCTTACAGGACATAAATTTCCTAAATTAGTTCTAGAATGGAGACAAGACTCTAAATTAAAAAGCACATACACTGACGCTTTACAAGATCATATAAACAAAAACACAAAAAGAGTTCATACTTCATTTTTATTAGCAGCTACAAATACTGGAAGACTTGCATCAAGTGATCCAAATTTGCAAAATATCCCGATCAAGTCTGCTGATGGCAAAGAAATTAGAAAAGCATTTATTGCTGATAAGGGAAATATGCTTATTTCTGCTGATTATAATCAAATTGAAATGAGAATACTTGCTGATATGGCAGATGTAAAGGAACTCAAAAAAGCTTTTAAAAATAATGAAGACATTCATTCTTTAACTGCTAGTCAAGTTTTTGATGTTCCTATTAACAAGATAAATGAAGATTTAAGAAGAAAAGCAAAAGCAATAAATTTCGGTATTATATATGGAATAACTCAATATGGATTAGCAAAACAAATATCAGTTTCAAATCATGAAGCTCAAGATTTTATAAATCAATATTTTAAAAAGTTTCCGGAAATTAAAGATTATATGAACAGCACGATTAAGTTTTGTAGAAAAAACGGATATGTGAATAATATTTTTGGAAGAAGAATTCACTTGAGAAGTATTAATGATAAAAATTTTAGCGTCAGATCATTTCAAGAAAGAGCAGCGATCAACGCTCCTATCCAAGGCTCTGCCGCAGACATAATAAGATTAGCAATGATAGAAATTGACAAAATTACTGAAAAAGAAAAAAAAATTAGCGCAAGAATGTTGCTTCAAATTCATGATGAATTAGTTTTTGAAAGCTCCATTAAAGATCAAAAAAACAATGAGAAATTGATAAAAAAGGTTATGACGTCAGTATCCTCTTCCGAACATCATATGTTTTCAATTCCGTTGGAAGTAAGTGTAAATTCAGGATATAATTGGGGAGAAGCCCACTAATGAATATATTGGCGCCTAAATTTTGACAATTTATTTATGAAAACTTAATTATGAGTCACACAATTGCTTTAGTAGATGATGATAGAAATCTTTTGACTAGTATTAGCATCGCTTTAGAGAGAGAAGGTTTCAAAGTTCAAACATATATCGATGGAGAATCAGCATTAATAGGGCTCACAAGAAATCCCCCTGACCTTGCTATTTTAGATATTAAAATGCCAAGAATGGATGGAGAGGAATTGTTAAAAAAAGTAAGAAAAAAAATGTCTATACCAATAATTTTTTTAACCTCTAAGGATGAAGAGGTAGACGAGTTACTTGGTTTAAAACTCGGGGCTGATGATTTTGTTAAAAAATCTGGCGGTTTCTCAATGAAGGTTTTAGTTGAAAGAATTAGAGTTCAATTAAGAAAGAAGGCTGATAAAGTAGAAGATTCTAAAAATATAATAACTCATGGAAAATTGAGATTAGATCCTTCTCAATTAGAATGTGAATGGAACGGCAAAGCACTTCCTGATAAACTTACAACAACGGAATTTTTAATCGTTAAAGAATTAGCCAAAAGACCAGGAGTTATTAAAGAAAGAGCTCATTTAATGGATATTGCTTATAAAGAAAATACTGAAATTGAGGATAGAACTATTGATAGTCATGTCAAAAGAATTCGTAAGAAGTTCAAAAGAGTAGACGAAAAATTTTCAGCAATTGAAACAAGGTATGGAAGTGGATATAGATGGAATGTTAGTTAATGAAAAAGAAAAAAACATCGTCGATCTTAAGAAAGTTCTTACTTTTCAATTTATCTATTTTTTCTGTATTAGGTTTATTTACAATACTTTATCTTAATGCAATACAGCCGAATTTAGTTAAAAAAGTTTCATCTAGTCATTTCATAATAATAAATAATACATCAGATCATATTGAGAGACTTGGAGTAGAATTTGATAAAGAAGGCATTAAACAGTTTTTACTTTCTACACGATTTCTTTTTCAAGGCCTAGATAGAGTTCAATTTTTTTCTAATAAATTAGAATTGATAGGAGATACAAATATATTAGATTTAGATGTAAGTGTTTTTGAAAAATCAGATGAAGTTATCGAAGAAGGTGCCGAGAAAAGAGAAGCCAAGATAAAACCACTGTTAGAGGAGGGATTTGAACAAAGTTTAATAACAAACACTATTAAAACAAAATATAAAGATCAACCAATTACCATTGAGAATAAAATTAATAATTCTTTCTTTGTCAGCACAATAAGCGAACTAAAATTAAAAAAAGTCACTGCTGGTTATATAGTCGTTACAAACGAGGCAAATGATATTTTAATAGCTGTCTCAGAGAGAAAAAATTTTATAATAAGAACTGTTTTAGCCATAGCTTTAGTAATTTTAATTTTTTCATTGTTCCTAAATAAATATATTTTGAAACCAATTGGATTTTTAGTTTCGTTTACTGAAGCAATAAAAAATAAATCAGATCAAAATATAGATATACAAAAGTTTTTTGTTAGAGAAGATGAGGTTGGAAAACTTACTAAATCCATAGATGAAATGACCAAAGAACTTCAAAAGAGAACCACAAGAGCAGAGACATTCTCTACTGATCTAGCACATGAAATAAGAAATCCTTTAGCTTCTTTAAAAGGTGCGTCAGAACTTTTAGATAAGACTGATAATCAAAAAGATAGAATTAAACTATTCGAAATAATCAATCATGATGTAGAAAGAATTGAAAGATTAATTACGGATTATTCCCAAATGCTTAAAGATGAAGCATCATTGTCTCGAGAAAAAATGTTAAAGGTAAATCTTATGGAAATTATTTTAAATGTAGTTGAAGACTTTAGGCAAGATCTTGTAAATCAAAATAAAAAAATTGAAATTTTAACAAATTTTTCTAACAAAGATGAAAAAAATTATTTTATCATTGGAATAGAAAATAGACTTGAGCAAGTAATAGCTAACTTACTTGATAATGCTATTTCATTTAGCAATGACCAGCAAAAAATTGAAATTGATCTTACTGAAACGTCAAATAATTTTGTTATGACTATCAAAGACCAGGGGCCTGGTTTTACTGAAGCTTCGCCTCAAAAAATCTTTAAGCGATTTTATAGTAATAGACCATCTAAATTTGGAGAACATTCTGGCTTAGGCTTAAATATTGCTAAAAATATAGTTGAACTACATAAGGGGGCTATAGCCGCTTCAAATAGAATTAATGAAAAAGGAGCCCAGGTAGAAGTTTTGTTGCCAAAAATATTATCTTAATCGTACTTGATTAGAGAAGTTTATATTGTTAAAAACCCCTGAATTATGTCAGAAGATTTTAAAGTAAAAGATATTAAACTTGCAGAATTTGGTAGAAAAGAAATTTCTCTTGCAGAAACAGAAATGCCTGGCTTAATGGCCTTACGAAGTGAGTATGGTAACAAAAAGCCACTCAATGGAGCAAGAATTTTGGGCTGTTTACATATGACTATCCAAACAGCAGTATTAATTGAAACACTTATAAAATTAGGTGCTGAATGTAGATGGTCGTCTTGCAACATATTCTCTACACAAGATCATGCAGCGGCAGCAATAGCTAAAGCTGGTGTTCCCGTATTTGCTTGGAAAGGTGAAACTGAAAAGGAATACTGGTGGTGTGTTAAACAAACCATTGAGGGAAAAAAAGACTGGGTTCCGAACATGATATTAGATGACGGAGGAGATCTCACCGCTTTAATGCATAAAGAATACAAAGATTTACTTAAAAACGTAAAAGGAGTCTCAGAAGAAACAACTACCGGCGTTTTAGCACTTAAAAAAATGGAAGCTAATAATCAATTATTAATCCCAGCAATAAACGTGAATGACTCTGTAACAAAATCTAAGTTTGACAACCTCTACGGTTGTAGAGAGAGCCTTGTAGACGGAATTAAAAGGGCTACTGATGTTATGATGTCAGGTAAAGTAGCTATTGTGGCTGGTTACGGCGATGTTGGCAAGGGTAGTGCCGCTTCTTTAAGACAAGCTGGAGCTAGAGTTCTTGTTACAGAGACCGATCCTATTTGTGCTCTACAAGCTGCTATGGAAGGCTATGAAGTTGTTTTGATGGATGATGCAATAAAAGATGCTGATATTGTTGTAACCGCAACTGGCAATAAAGATATTGTAACTGCTGATCATATGAGAAATATGAAAGATAGAGCTATACTTTGTAACATAGGTCATTTCGATAACGAGATTCAAGTCGAAGCTTTAAAAAATTATAAGTGGGATGAAATAAAACCTCAAGTACATGAAATAGAATTACCAAGTAAAAAAAGAATAATCTTACTTGCTGAAGGTAGACTTGTTAATCTTGGATGTGCTACAGGACACCCCAGTTTTGTTATGAGTGCTTCATTTACAAATCAAGTTATTGCCCAAATTGAATTATGGAATAATTCAGATAATTATGAGAACAAAGTTTATGTATTACCAAAACATTTAGATGAAAAAGTAGCGATGCTACATTTAGAAAAAGTAGGTGCAAAATTAACAAAAATGTCAAAAGATCAAGCAGATTATATTAGCGTTAAACAATCAGGGCCATTTAAACCAGATACTTATCGCTACTAAACTAGTAGCTAATGATTATAAAATCCTTAGAGCAACTAAATTCTTTTTCAAAAAAAGTAGCAGATCGCCTAAAAAAAAAAGACTACATTTTTTTAGTTGGGGAAATTGGAGTTGGAAAAACTACATTTACAAGATTTTTGATTAATTATTTACAAAAAAAGGAGGGACTAAAAGTTTCAGAAGTGTTGAGCCCGACTTTTAACTTGTTATACGAATATGATTTGAAAAAATATAAAATCATGCACTACGATCTCTACAGACTTAAAAATGAAAAAGAACTGAATAATTTGAGCATATTCAAAGAAAACGAAGATGCAATAAAAATTATTGAATGGCCGAAGTTAATAAAAATTCATATATCTGATAAATTAGAAATTAATTTAGATTATACTAAATACGATAATGTGAGAAAACTAGGATTATTTGGGACAGGTAAATGGAAAAATTTTAAATGAACTATAAGTTAAAAAAAATTTCTGGAGATGCTTCTTTTAGAGAATTTTATAGATTAAAAAAAGGAAATAAAACTTCAATTATAGTTCAAGCTAATAAAGAAAAATTTAAAAATTTAATTGCTTATGCAATAATAAATAAAATTCTTAATAAAAATAAGATTAATGCACCTAAACTTATTAGTAATCATTTTCAACACAATATAATTGAAATTACGGATTTAGGAGAAAAATCATTTTACAATAAAATATTAAAAAAAAATAATAAATTCCACTATTATAAAGATTTAATAAAAATTATTTTTAAACTACAAGAAATAAAAATTAAAAAGAACTATCGATTAGGGAAGTACAAATTAAAACTTCAAAAATATTCTTTGCAAAATCTTCATAGAGAGTCTGACTTATTTTTTGATTGGTATCTCAAATTTAGCTTAAAAAATTTAAAAATTAGTAAAGTTAAAAGAATATTAAAAAAAGAACTAAATAAAATTTATAAAAAACTTTATTTCAAAAATAATACTTTTGTTCACAGAGATTTTCATGCATCCAATATAATGATAAGTAAAAAAGCACTTGGTTTGGTTGATAATCAGGATGCAATAATTGGTAATCCTCTTTATGATGTAGTCTCATTAATTGATGATGTAAGAATTAAGTTGCCTGTTAATTTGCAAAATAAATTGCTTAAATTTTACCACTCAAAATCAAAATTAAAAAGTGAAAACTATCAGAATTTGAAGAATGATTACGATATTTTATCAGTTCAAAGAAATTTTAAAATTTTAGGAATATTCGTCAGATTAAGTAAAAGGGATAATAAGTCGACTTATTTAAAATATTTGCCGTATACTTGGAGTTTAATTAACAGGCGACTCAAAAATCCTATTTTTAAAAATTTCCAAATACTATTAAATAAACACATTAAGATAAAAAAATTAAAAAAAAATTGATAAAATATGAGTATAAAACAAGCAATGGTATTAGCTGCAGGACTTGGAAAACGAATGAAACCACTAACCTTAGCAACACCTAAACCATTAATTAAAGTAGGTAGTAAGAATTTACTAGAAAGATCTTTAAATCTTTTAGAAAATCATGGAGTAGAGCAAATAACTATAAATGTTCATCACCTAGCAGATCAAATTATAAAATTTGTTTCAAATTTTAAAACAAAATTAAAAATAACTATTTCTAACGAAAAAGATTTACTTCTGGATACCGGTGGCGGAGTAAAGAAAGGGACAAAAATTTTTGAAAAAAAACCTTTTTTTGTTATAAATCCAGACACCTTGTGGTCAAAAAATTATTCTGAGGAGATGAATTCATTAGAAAAAATTTATTTTGAAAGAAAAAAACCGTGTCTGTTATTAGTTCATAAAAAACTATCTTTAGATACTTCTTTTAAAGGAGATTTTAATTTAAAAAATAATATCGTATCTAGAGATATGAGAAATAATTTCATTTTTACTGGTCTTCAATTGATGGATAGAAATTATATTGATTTTATCGACAAAAAAGTCTTTTCAATGAACGAGGTTTGGAACAATTTAATAAGCGAGAATAAGCTTTGCGGTGTGGAAAGTAACCAAAAATTTTATCATCTTAATACTGAAGAGATGTATAAAAAAATTTCGAATCTAGGTATTACTGATTAAAAATTATATTTTTAGATCTAGTCTCATCCAAATAAAAATATTTTTTAATCTTTAAATTTTTTTCAAACTCAATCACTAAAGGGTTACCAGTCGGAATCTCTAATTCGTTGATTTTATCGTCAGAAATTTTAAATAAAAATTTACATAGCGCTCTTAAGGAGTTTCCATGAGCTGAGATAAGAATATTTTTGCCCTCAGAGAGATTTTTTTTAATCTCATTTTCATAAAAAGGTATTACTCTCTCATAGGTATTTTTTAAAGACTCAGTAAATGGAGTGAAACCAATCGGAATACTTTCATTTAGTGGACTGAAATTTGATAGATATTTACTGTCTTCTTGCATTGGAGGAGGAGGAGTATCCCACGATCTTCTATATTTTTTAAACTGTTCCTCACCAATTTTCTTTTTAGTTTCATCTTTATTAAGACCAGTTAACGATCCGTAATGTCTCTCATTTAACTGCCAAGCAGTATTAAATTTAAGTTCAAGATTGTTTTTTTTTAGTATAGTTGTCAAAGTTTTAATCGCTCTTTTTAAAAAAGAGGTATAAGAAATATCAATTTTGATATTAAGCTTTTCTATTAACTCTCCTGACTTTTCTGCTTCTTCAACACCTTTTTCTGATAGATCTACGTCCACCCATCCTGTAAATCTATTTTCTGCGTTCCAGATACTTTGACCATGTCTAGTAAGGATTAATTTACTCATAATAGTTAATTTAATTATTTTGTACTATAATAATATGAAAATGAAAAATAATATATTTAAAGTATTAAAATATACTTACTATTTATCTTTAACAGTGTTACTAATTTTATACTTGTTTCCAGGCAGTCTAATTGGTTTTTTGTTATATGGTGATCTTGGAAAACAACCTAATTTAATTTCTAATCCAATCGGTACCTCAATTAACCATTTAATATTCTTTTTTTATTTGGGTGTTCTTAGTTTTATTATACACATCAAGCATAAAAAAATAATTTATAGTTTCCCTTTTTTAATTTATGTTTCAGTCCTATTTGAATTGCTGCATTTAATAATTCCTAATAGAGCTTTTGAATTTAATGATCTATTTGCTAATAGTACGGGAGTTTTATGTGCCTTTTTTACACTATTTTTTATTAAAAAGTTAAAAAATTAAGTTATGCGAACAATAATAATATTTTTAATGTTTTCCACTAATATTTTAGCCCAAGAGATAATTGGAATTCCCAAAATTGTGGATGGCGATACTGTATATATTAATAATTATAAAATTAGACTTGAGGGTATAGACGCTCCGGAAATTAAACAAAAATGTAAAAAAGAAAAACTCAAAATTTCATCAATTATAGGTTATACATTTTATGAAGAATATTACTGCGGAGAGCATTCAAAAGAAAATTTAAAAGCCAAGGTTAAAGGATCAGACATTAAATGCATTTCTTTCACTAAAGACAGATATAAAAGACACTTAGCTAAGTGTTTTAAAGGTAAAATAAACCTTAACCGGTGGATGGTTAGAAATGGTCATGCTATAGCTTATAGACGATATTCAAAAGAATATATACCCGATGAAGATTTTGCGAAGGAAAACAAGCTAGGTTTGTGGCAAGGTAAATTTTTAAAACCAGAAAAATGGAGAAAGCTTAATTAATTTTTAGTATAAATTGATTAGTGATTCTTTATAGAAAAAAATTAATTATATTTCTTTTTTTAATTTTATCAGCATGCTCTTCAATTCCAAAAAATACTCAGAATAGTTGTGCAATATTTGAAGAAAGATATCTATGGTATAAACATGCTAAAGCCTCTTATGAAAAATGGGGGGCTCCAATACATTTACAATTAGCTTTTGTAAAAAAAGAAAGTGACTTTAACTGGTTAGCTAAACCGCCAAGAAAAAAGCTCTTCAAGGTTATCCCTTTTAAAAGACCTTCTTCATCATTTGGGTATTCACAAGCCGTAAAGGGAACCTGGGAACAGTATAAAAGAGAGACTAAAAATCCTTTAGCAACAAGGGCGAGATTTAAAGACTCGGTTGATTTTATCGGCTGGTACATAAATAAAACTAATAAAATTTTAANAATTTCAAAAAAAGATGCTTACAANCAATACTTAGCTTATTACAAGGGTTGGGGCGATTATAAAAATTATTCTAAAGATAAAAAAGCCATCATTTACGCTAAGTNAGTAAAAGATATGGCTTCAAAATATAGGAAACAATTAACTTCTTGTAAAAAAAACTTAGATAAAAATAAGTATATTATTTTTTAAGCTGCTTGTTTAATTCGATTTCAACAGCATCGATTCTTTGAGTATTCTTTCCGATAATAGAATAAATCGTTGGAATCACATATAAAGTAAAAAAAGTTGAAAAAAGCATTCCACCAAATATAGTTATCCCTACAGTAAGTCTACTTGCAGCTCCTGGCCCTGAGCCTAATATAAGGGGAAGTACTCCTATAATAGTTGAAAGACTTGTCATCAAAATAGGTCTAAATCTTATTGATGCAGCTTCTATTATTGATGTCTCTAAATTTTTCCCCTCTTTTCTCAGCTGATTTGCAAATTCTACAATTAAGATTCCGTTTTTAGCTGACAAACCAATCAATATAATTAGAGCTATTTGGCTATAAATATTTAAGGATGAGCCTACTACTAATATTCCTAATAAACCTCCTAATATTGCGAGGGGGACTGTTAGCATTATAGTTAGAGGATGTCTCCAGCTCTCGAATTGAGCGCACATTGCTAAATATGCCGTAACTAAAGCCAATATAAATATAATATATAATTCTGTGTTAGTTTTTTTGTACTCTTCGCTTTCCCCTTTATAAGCAATTTTTGCCTCTGGAGTATTATTTTCAACAACTTTAACTAAAAAATTTAAAGCTTCATCTAAAGAGTAATCACCAACCAATCTCGCTGAAATTGTTACGGCTTTTTGCCTATTATACCTTGCTAAAAAAGGTGACTGACCTTCCTCATCGTATCTAATTAGATTTGAGACTGATACAAGCTTACCATTATTATTGGATCTAACAAACACCTTACTAATACTGTCTGGTTCTTGTCTATCNTTAATGTCGCCTTGAAGGATGATTGAATACTCTTTCCCATCCTTAGTAAAATTTGTTACACGTTTAGAACCAAAAATAGTTTCAATTGTTCTTCCTATATCCTCTGTTGAAACACCAAGATCAGCTGCCTTTTTTTGGTCTATCTGAACATTAAGTTGTGGTTTGTTTAAATCAAAGTCATCCTGTATTGACGTTAGACCTGAATTCTTTCTAGCTTCTTTTTTAATAATATTTTTCCATTCTATTAATTGATCATACGTATTTCCTAAAATCACAAATTGAACTGGGCTTTCTACNCCNCCTGTTCTNATACCTTGAGGCATTATTGGAAACGCTAATACACCTGGNACTTGNGAAATTTTTCCNAAAGANTCTCTCATTATCTTAACACCATGACGATCTCTTTTAGCCCATGGTTCTAAAAGAACTATTATAAAACCACTATTCACTTGTTTTGCTGATTTTCCAAATCCAGGGACTCGCAATATTAATTTTCTGTACTCTCCATTTCCAACACTAGGCAATAAAAGATTTTCAATATCTTCAGCTTTAGACTTTGTAAAATTGAATCCTGATCCCTGTGGAGCTTTTACTATTACGAAAAAAGCACCTCTGTCTTCTGGAGCAATTAATTCTTTTGGTGCATAATTGAATAAAAAAATAGTTAGAGATAATACAATTCCTAAAAATGAAATTATAATTTTTCTCTTTCTCACCCAAGTCATCAAAGATTGTTTATAAACTGACGNTATATTTTTTAAAAATTTTTCAAATTTGATTACAATTTTCGATTTATTCATATTTTTTTTTAGCACTTTACTACCTATCATTGGACTTAAAGAAAGCGCTACAAAACTTGATATTACAACTGCTGAAGCTAAAGTGATTGCCGTTTGAGTAAATAAAACACCAGTGATACCCTTTATAAANACAAGTGGAACAAATACTGCTACTAATACAACTGTAGTAGCAATAATCGCAAAAGAAACTTGTTTTGCTCCTTTGTATGCAGCAACTAGAGGCGTGTCTCCTAGTTCTATTCTTCTTACAATATTCTCGAGCATTACTATTGCGTCATCGACAACGATTCCTATTGCCAAAACTAGCGCCATTAATGTGAATAGATTTATTGAAAAATTAAAAAAGTATATTGATAAAAAAGTAGATATTAAAGATACCGGTAAAGCTATAAGTGGCACCACTAATGCCCTGATATTTCCTAAAAAGAGATAGATTATTATTGTCACTAATATTAAAGCAATAAATAAAGTTTTATAAACTTCTTTTATTGCAGCCTTTATATAATTACTTCTATCGAAAGAAACCTCTAAAGATGTTCCAGGAGGTAATCCAGGTCTAATTTCCTTAATCTTGTTCTTTATTCCATTTGCTACTTTAATAGTATTTGCATCAGACTGTTGATAAATACCAATACCAACAACTTGTTTTCCATTTCCTTTAAATAAGGTTCTAGTTGACTCAGCTCCTAACTCAACTCTAGCGACATCTGAAAGCGTAATAATTGAACCATCTCTNGCTCTTTTAAGCGGTAATTTTTCATAGCTTTCTAAATTTTTATAGGCTTTATCTAATTTAATAGTTAAATCAACATCTTTAGACTCTATTCTTCCTGCAGGAAATTCAACATTTTCTTTTCTTAAAACAGACTCTACCTCTTGTGTAGTTAAATCTCTTGCTGCAAGAGCAAGAGGGTCCAGCCATACTCTTAGAGAAAGTTCTCTCTCTCCTCCTAAACGAACTCTACCTACCCCTTCTACAGTTGAAAATAAATCAGTTAGATATCTATCGGCATAATCAGTTAGCTCTAAGTCTGTCATAGTATCTGAATTGAAAGATAACCACATTGTTGTTCTCATACCGGCGCTTTGTTTGAAAATCTCAGGTTGTTCAGCTCCATCTGGAAGATTATCCAGTACTCTAGCAACAGAACTTCTTACATCATTAGCTACATCGTCCAAGTCTAAATTGTTTTCAAAAGTAAGAGTTATTCTGGAACTTTCATCCTCACTAAAAGAGTCTATAGTTTCTAATCCAGGTGTTCCACCAACAAAATCNTCTATTCTTTGAGTTATCTGAGTATCGATGATTTCCGCGGAAGCACCTTTATACTCGGTCTGTATAGTGACCACTGGAGGCTGAACATCTGGCAATTCATCTGTAGGTATTTCATTAAAAGTAAACAAACCAAAAATGACTAAAACCAAGCTCATTACAGAGGCAACTACAGGTCTTTTAATTGATAAATCAGTTAAAAACATTTTTTTATTTACGATTGATAATTTTTACTTTTGATTTATTTCTTACTTTAGAAACACCCTCAGAAATCACCATATCCCCCTCTTCTATTCCTGACTCGACAGAAATCTTACCAAAATTTCTATTTCCTATTTTGATATTTCTTTTTTCAGCAGTATTATCTTTTATAATGTAAACAAAAGATGTATTTCCTTGAATTGTTACCGCACTCTCTGGGACACCTATCTGATTAATCTCATCATATATTATTTTTACAGTCATTAACTGCCCTGGAATAATTTCAAAATTTTTATTGTTCACTGAAATTCTTGCTAAAATCGATCTGGTCGAAGGGTCTATTCTTGAGCTTATAGATGATACTTTGCCTTTAAAATTTTTTTCTGAAATCGCAGAACTAGTTATTTCTGCTTTTAATCCTGGTTTTAATATTCCTACATAACTTTCAGGAATTTTAATGTCTATTACAATCTTTTTTAAATCATCAAGAGTTATGATCAAACTATCAGATCCTAAAACTCCTTGAGCAATTTCTCTTTTACCAAGTTTACCTGAAAAATCCGCTACAATATTATTACTATTCTTTAAAGCAGCTATGATCTCCCCTTTTTTCACAAATCTATTCTCTATTCTCAGATTTCCAATTACATCATCTTTTTTAATTCTGTAAGTTTTTGAATTTAGAGCTATTGCGGTACCGAATGTTTCAATACTTTTATAAAACTGTGATTTTTGTACTTCTTTAACTATTACGCCAGGCGCAGGTCTAACACTGAATTTTTTTTTAAAATGTAAGCCTATAAAATGTCTTGCAGTAATTATAATTATGATAGCAACAAAAAATATTATTATAAAAGCTTTAATTTTTGTAGATGTTTTCATTTTTATTTGAGCCCATATTCTGCCCAAGAACCATCATATATAACGGGTAATTTGTTACTTATAACAGTACTAGCAAGACCTAAGACACAGGCTGTTATACCACTTCCGCAGCTAAAAGCTAATTTTTCATTAAGTTTTATATTGTGGTTTAAGAATATATTCTTTAATTCTTCTTTTTTTTTAAAAGTATTATCTTCAGGGTTAATAATTTTTGAAAATGGAAGGTTTTTGGATCCTTTTACATTTCCTTTCCTCAAATTTTTTCTTGGTTCCTCTACTAAACCTTTAAATCTTTTTTCTCCTCTAGCATCAACTAAACAAAATTCTTTTTTTACAATATTTTTTTCAACTTGATCTAAATTAATAACTAAATTATCATTAACAGAAGCTTTGTAGTTTGTTTCTATAAAATTCACTTTTTTATTTGATAATGGTCTATTTTCAAGTTTCCATTTTTTTAACCCACCATCTAAAACCGAAACTAAGTTTTCATTATGTCCAAAATATAAAAACGTAAACCAGCATCTACTAGCACTTAATACTTCAGAATTATCATAAATAATGACATGATCATTATTTTGAATACCTAATTTAGAAACTATTTTTTCCCACTCCCGTAAATCAGGTAACATATGAGGCAAAGAAATTTTTTGATTAGAATTTTTATCTAAATCAAAGAAAATCGAACTTTCAATATGATTTTCTTGAAATTCTTCAAGTGCATTACGATTTGAATTTGGCATATGCCAGGTTGCATCTAATATTTTTACTTTACTAAAGTTTTCAGAAAGCCAACTAGTAGATTTTAAAGGATTCATCTTAGACTTTTCTCGATATATTTTTGATGATATTCTTCTGCTCTACAATAGTTTTTAATCGGAGAAATATTTGTTTCGATTTTATTATTAAAGACTGTATTAAATTTTTCTTTTACCTTATTTGCTATTTNTTTTTGNTGCTCNTTTTCGTAAAATATTTCACTTCTATATTGAGTTCCAACATCTGGAAATTGCATATCCTTTTGTGTNGGATCATGTAATTTAAAAAAAAGNTCTAAAATTTTTTCAAANGATATGATATTNTCATCAAANGNTAGCTTAACAATNTCTGCNTGACCNGTGTTTCCCTGACAAACTTCTTCGTAGGTTACTTTCGACTTNTACCCTCCAGCATATCCTACTTCAGTATCTATAATNCCNTTTTGAGTTTTAAATTTTTCCTCTGGTTTCCAGAAACAGCCCATTGCTAAGTAACATTTTTGCATAAGTAATTTTATATGTTATGAAGTATTGAGGATAATAAATTGCTTACTAAAAATCAAATAGGCGTATTGTACATGGTTGGAAGCGTTGTTTGCTTTTCTATAATGGATATCTGCGTAAAATGGCTNNATTATTATCCTGTTGGACAAGTTTTNTTTTTAAGATTTTTTATTGGCTTTATTCCAATTTTTTTCATTATTCCCAGAGAAAAATTANTAAGTTTTTATAAAACATCAAGACCAGGTCTTCATGCGTTTCGTGCNTTNACNGGTGCAGCAGCAATCATNGCNTTATTTATNGGNNTNAGAGAATTACCTTTAGCTGATGTNGTNTCNTTAACTTTTGGNGGACCAATATTTGTTACNGTNGCTTCGATTTTCTTTNTATCTGANAAAGTTGGAATAAAAAGATGGTCAGCNGTATTNTTAGGCTTNATNGGAATGNTGNTNATAGTTCAGCCAGCTTTTATTGATTTAAATTTTTACTACATCACCCCAATAGTNTTTTGTATTTTTTTNGCTTGTGTTGCTATAAGCGTAAGATCTTTATCNAAAACTGAACCAAANTATAGAATTGCNTTTTATTTTACNNTTCTTTGTTCAATCNTNGGNATAGNAACTATNTTNAAAGGAGATTGGGTTTTACCANCNAAAATAGATTTANNAATTTTTATNATNATGGGTTTATGTGGNAGTATTGCTAATTTATTACTTACTCAAAGTTACAGATTAGCAGAGGCATCCNTAGTAACCCCAATAAAATATTTAAGTTTAGTTTTTGCAATAGTNTTTGGATTTTTAATTTGGAGTGAAATACCNAAATTATTAACACTTTTNGGAGCATTACTTGTCATAACTAGTTCCCTAATAATTTTNATGAGAGAAAANAAACTCAAAAAACAAATTATAAATCCAAGACCATGANGAAACCACCGACGTATTGGANNANAGCNAAAAAAATANTATCTAAAANAGATAAAGTAATNGCTAGACTAATTTTAANTTATANAGANGGATCATTGATAACNAGAAACGATGTATTCTTTTCATTATGCAAAAGCATAATTGGTCAACAAATAAGTGTAGCNGCAGCTAATNCAGTCTTTTTAAAATTTAAAAAAAAATGTAANGGAAAAATAAATCCTAAAATTGTAAANAAGNTATCTACATCAAGTCTNAAAAGTTGTGGCTTNAGTAGACAAAAAACNANAGGAATNAAAGAACTNGCAAAAAAAATATTAANNAAAGAATTTAATCCAAATTTGATNAAAAACATGAATGATGAAGAAGCNATAGAATATTTATCAAAATTGAGACAAATAGGTAGNTGGTCAGCAGAAATGATNTTATTATTTACATTTAATAGGTCNAATATTTGGCCCCTGCAAGATATAGGTCTTCTGAGAGCAATATCAAATAATTACAAAAAAAAATATTTTCCACCAAAAATTTTTTTAAAAAAACTTTATAAAAAATTTAGTCCTTACTGCTCTGTCGCTACATGGTACCTTTGGCGATCAATAGACAATGAACCAATACAGTATTAAGCACCCTCCACNGTTTGATGTTGTCTTACAGCATAACCTTTTAAAATCGAGTGAGCATCTTGATATTCTTTCGAATTGTAAAAAGAATTTGCTTCATCATAAGATGGAAATTCAATTATAACAGTCCTGGGCGATTTTTCACCCTCATTATTTATAGANTTTCCTCCTCTTATTAAAAATTTACCTTTATATTTTTCAACTGCNGCTCTAGCTTTAANNGCATATTCTTTAAGCTTTTCTTCATTACTAATACTNTTATAAACACAAACTATATAACCTTTCATTTACAACTCCTTTAAAATAAATTAATTTTTTCTATGGCTAAGAAATTAATCATTGATTGGAAAGAGTATAATCAAATAGTAGAGAAGCTTGCAATACAGATTTATGATAGCGGTTTTAAACCTAATTTATTAATAGGAATAATGAGAGGCGGAGCACCAATAATAGATGTTCTAAGTAGAGTTTTTAAACTTAAATGTGCATATCTAGCGGTAGAGTCTTACTCAGGGGAAAATATTGAAGATAAACAAGGAGAATTAATTTTTTCAAGAGAGTTAAGTTCAACAGCTCAAGAAATGAGTGGTAATATTTTACTTTGTGATGATTTATCAGACACTGGGGTCACATTAAACAAAAGCATAGATTGGTTAAAAAAATATCCACCATTAAAAGGGAAAATTAATTCGATAAAAACTGCAGTGCTTTGGAAAAAAGCAGACTCAACTTTTGAACCAGATTTTTGTGCTCAAAAACTAAAAGATAATCCTTGGATAGTTCAACCTTTTGAAAAATATGAAGAAATAAGAATTGAAGATTTAAAAAAAAGCCAGAAGTGAAAAAAGGGCCAGTTTCCCGGCCCTTTAATAATTTAAGCTACAGCAAAACTCGCAACACTTAACGCAGCTATCAACCATATAGCAGGTGAAGTCGTATTAAATTTTCCTGTGAAAATTTTAATTAATGCGTATGCGATAAAACTCAGAGCAATCCCATGACTGATAGAATAAGTCAAAGGCATAGCAATAAATGCAACCACCGCAGGCGCTGACTCGGCTATGTCATTCCACTCTATATCTGTTAAGTTTCTGACAAATAATACAGCAACGTATAGCAAAGCGGCTCCATCTATTTCTTTAGGCAACGAAGTGGCTAAAGGAGAAAAGAACAAACATCCTAAGAATAACACTCCTATAACAAGTGATGTCATTCCTGTTCTTCCACCAGCTTTTACACCAGCACCAGACTCCACATAACTTGTGACAGTAGTTGTTCCCATGAACGCTCCCGCAACTGTGCCAACACTATCAGAAAGCATGGCTTTATTTATATCTTGCACTTTTCCATCTTTGCCAACTTTACCAGCAACATTTGCAACAGAGGTTAAAGTTCCAGCTGTATCGAAGAAGTCAATGAATAATAAAGTAAATATCACTGTTGACATTCCTGCTGTAAAAGCAGCTCCTAAATCAAATGCAAAAAGGTAAGTCATTGGTGGAGGAGTGCTCACTACTCCATTAAATTTAGCAAGACCAGTTACCCAGGCGATAATACTGAAAACGAGTATTCCAATTATTATGTTTCCACGTATTTTCATTTTTTCCATTACAACCATGGATACAAATGCCAAACATCCAAGTATGACCAGTGGATTTTTGATGTCTCCTAAAGTGACCAAAGTAACGGGGTGATCTCCAACTACTCCCATAATTTCAAGTCCTATTATTGCAAGGAACCCACCTATCCCAGCTCCAATTCCTAACTTTAAACTTTTTGGAATAGAATTGATTAACCAAGCTCTAATTGGAGTCAGAGAAATTAATAAGAACAATACACCGGCTACTAACACTGCGCCCAAAGCTTCTTGAGGCGTATAACCCATTCCTGCTACTACTCCAAAAGCAACAAATGCGTTTATTCCCATTCCAGGCGCTAAACCAATAGGCCAAGTTTTCCCGTAAAAAGCCATTATAAAACAAGCTATGGCAGTAGCTATTATCGTTGCAGTAAAGACAGCACCAAAATCAAAAAACCCTTTTTCTGGTCCTGCAAATTCTCCAGATAAAATAAAAGGATTTAAGAACATTATATAAGCCATTGTTAAAAATGTAGTAACACCAGCTATAACCTCTGTTCTAAAATTTGTTTTGTGTTTTTTGTATTCAAAATATTTATCAAGCATAAAGCCTCCTAGTGATTGTGCTTACAATGATTCTCTAGATAAATCTTTGAAAAAACTGTCTCCTATATAAAATTACAACCTATGAGAAATATTTCTGTTTATAAAATTGATGTATATTCTACACTTAGTTGAAAATGAAAATATTACTTATATTTGTTTTTTTAATAATTAACCTAACTTCGTGCCAAACGGTAACAAAAAAGATTGATGAAAAAGTTTCTGAAGAAGAGGCTCAACTAAGCAAATGGTTAAATAAATCAGAAGTTGAGCTTAAAATTGAGTTCGGAAAACCAAACAAAATTGATTTCAAAAACAATTCTAGAAATAGGTTTTACATTTATACAAAAGAAAAATTAAAAATAAAATGTGAAAGAATATTTGAAATTAATCAAAATAATAAAGTTGTTGGATTTACAAGTAAAAACTGTTTTTAATGACAGGCTATATTAAATTTTTTAAGCCTCCAATAATTATAAGGCCAAGGTGTTAAAAACCCTACCAGAAGCATTATGGGAATGACCCACCACACAAGTTTTGCTGAACCTACAATTAAATAATCCGTCAAGTTCATTGCTAGTTCCATAGAAATCATACTAATAAGCGACATTCCACATGCAGTCTTGAAAGCATCTATTAATTTAAATTTTTGTCTCAATAAGATTATAGTTTCAAGAATGATAGAAGTTATTATTCCATTAATTATTGCAAGTAACATTACTAAAAATACTGATAGAGAGTGAGGAGTTATCTGAAAATAATAGATAGTTCCAAAATCTCCTATAGAGCATCCAATTAGACACCATAAAGTATTATAAGCACTTTTGGACCAAGTTGTCTTACAAAACCAATTAAATTTTTCGCTCATCTTCATATTTTAAATTTTAGCATTCTTTAAAATAAAACTGTATTCTTCTGCGAGTTCTTTTATAGCATTATCTCTACCACTCATGCCTCCATGACCAGCTGCTTCCATTTTACACTTTAATAATTGTTCGTTATCATCGTCCTTTACATCTCTTAACTTAGCAATATATTTTACGGGCTCAGAATATAAAACTCTATTATCAAATATTGATGACGTGATTAACATCGGCGGGTATTTTTTTTTGCTCAAATTATTATAGGGAGAATAAGATAATATATAATCAAAGTACTCTTTACTTTTAATTGGATTACCCCAAAGTTCCCATTCGGCAGGTGTGAGTGGGAGTTTCTCATTTAACATCGTTGTCATTGTATCTACAAAAGGGACAAGCAAAAGCATCGCAAAAAATAATTCTGGAGCCATATTTGCTACACTACCGCCTGTAAGTCCTCCTGCGCTTCCTCCGTAGAAACACAATCCACCCTTATGTGTATACCTTTGTTCAATTAAATGATTTGCACATGCAATATAATCATGGAAAGTATTTTTCTTAAGTTTCTTTTTCCCCTCTGTATGCCAATTGTCTCCTAAATCTCCTCCACCTCTTATATGCGCTATAGCAAATGTAATACCTCTATCAACTAAACAAAATCTTGATGCACTAAATGATGGGGAAACACTATGTTTATATGCTCCATAAGCATATAGCAATATTTTTGACATTCCGTCTTGTTTTGAACTTTTAAGTCTAACCAAACTTATGGGTATCATGCGTCCATCATGTGACTTAGCTTTTATTCTTTCAACAACATATTTATTTGGATCATGACCTGAGGGAATCTTAACTTCTTTAACTAGTTTTTTTTCTTTTGTTTTAATATCGTATTCAAATATTTTACCTGGCGTCGCCATACTTTCCCAACTAATTCTAATTTTAGAGGTATTAGTATCCTTTTGCATTAAACTTGCTCCTGGAACGCCGATAGGTTCGTTAGAAATTTTTATTTCTTCTTCTTTATTTGTATTAATGTTTCTTACATATAACTTTGGTATTGCGTCAGATTTTTCTGCTCTGATAATATAATCATCTAAAAAATCTAAACCACCAATAACTGTATCTTCTTTGGGTGAAACAAATTCTTCCAAATTTTCAATATTATCTTTTTTACACTTTAAAATTTTGTAGTCTCTTGCATCCTCATTAGTATGAACGTAAAAATAATCCCTCCAAGAATCTAAAGAATAACGTACATCTTTTTTTCTTTTTCTAAATAGTTTTGGTTTAACTTTATCACTTAATGTTTCAAAAAAATACTCTTCAGTGGTAATATGATCTGAGCTAGAAATTATGAAATATTTTTCATCTGATGTTAAACCAATACTACATGTAAAAGTCTCATCTTTTTCCTCAAAAATAAGCTCATCACTTTCAACAGGTTTTCCTAAAAAATGTTTATAAATTTTTCTAGGTCTATGAAATTTGTCTAGTTTAGAATAGAAAAAGCTTTTACTATCTAAAGACCAAGTAATATTTCCACTGGTATTTTCAATTTGATCTGGTAAATTTTTATTATTACTTAAGTTTCTTAAATAAATAGTATAATACTCAGATCCTTTTAAGTCTAAAGAATATGCCATCAAGTCATCATCATGAGAAACGCTTACACTACCTAGACCAAAATACTCAGATCCAAATTTTTTCTTTTCTAAATCTCCGTCAAAATAAATTTCTTCTGGCTTAGATTTATCTATTATTTGTCTTAATCTCTTACCATAGTTTCCTTTGGCCTCGGTTTTACTCCAATAAAAGTATTTTCGATCTTTGAATTTTAAGGAAGTATCATCAAGTTTAATTTTTGATTTTATTTCATTAAAAAGTTTTTTTTGTAAATCTTTGACATCACTAAAATATTCCTCAGTTAATAAGTTATTTTCTTCAATATACTTTTTAACTTCGGGGTTTAGTTTATTTGGGTTTTTTAAAACATCTAAAATATCAGGTTGATCGACCCAAGAATAATCGTCCTTTAAAGTAGTATTGTGATACTTTTTCTCGCTCTTTATTTTTTTTAATTCTGGTATACTCATAATATAATAATTATATGAATTGGTTTTTAATTGGAATTATCATATTTGTCATTGTTTATTTATTTCTAAGTTGGTTTGCCAAAACTAGTACTAAAAAAATTGCCCAATTTTTAAAAAGATTGGCTATTGTAATATCTATCTTTTTAGCAGCAATTTTAGCAATAGGTGGTAAATATATATTTTCTCTGCCTTTTTTATTAATTCTTTTAAGTGGTTTAAAAATAAAAGGCTTTACAGCGTTACAATTGTTTCAATTATGGAGACTTATACAAGTTCTAAGAAGCTCAGGAAGATTTGGCAATAAGTCCTCACAAGCAACCACAAGTATATCTACTGAAGAAAGCTATAAAATTTTAGGCCTAGAAAAAGGATGTTCCAAAGAGGATGTTTTAAAAACAGCTGCGAAATTACAAAAAAAAATTCATCCCGATATGAATCGAGACGTAAATAGTGAAAGATTAAGTCAATTAGTTAATGAGGCTAAAGAAAAGATTATTAAGACTGACTTCAGTTAATCAAATATTTATTTGATTTTTCAAATACTTCATCAAAAGAGATCTTGTCTTTACCCAGGGTGTCATGAGTTGTACTTTCTAAAGTTTCACCTTCTGGCACAATAGCTATGATATTATCCGAGTACCCACTGTAGGAGTAAGCAGGTGAGTCAACAAATATACCTATTGATTTTATTCCAAGAGCTGAACTTATATGCATGAAACCTGTATCATTACCAATATAAAGGTCACAATTTTTAATGATAGGTAGTATCTCTTGAATTGATAGATTTTCTAATGAAAAACAATTTTCACCTATTTTAGAATTTTTAATTTTATCAATTATTTTTTGATCATCTTTGCTTGCAGCAATGATAAATTTACAATTTTGAATTTTATTTAATTTAATTGCTAGATTAATATAATTTTCTATACCCCATCTTTTTGTCGGTCCTGAAGCAGAAATTCCAAGTACAACATTTTTGACATTATTAGTTAAATTATATTTTTTTTTTGCGTCCTCAATAGATTTGGGGTTTAAGTTTAATTTTGGTTCAGTTGATAAAACTTTATTCACATAGTTTTCAGTAAAAACCTTTGCAGTTTGAAATATGATATCTTTTGAAATAAAAAAGGGATATTGGTAAATCTCTTTTATTCCTGAAAAAAAAGCTAAAAGTCTGTACCTAATTGAACCATTAAAGATAAATACTTTATCAAAATTTTTACTTTTAATAACTTTTGCAAGTTTTGAAAAACCCGAAATTTTATCATTGGTGCTATCTAATTTTATCACTTCATCTAAAAAATTTTCATCTTTAAATAATTCATTTGCTCTAGAAGTTTCCTTAGCAAGTATTGACACTTTAGCTCCAGTTTTCTGGGAAATTGCCTTTAGGTAGGGTAGAAATATTAGCATATCTCCTATGCCGTACCTAGTTTGAATAACAAGAACTTTCATTTTGAAATTTTATATTATAACTTAGATAGAATAATTTAGGTAAGATTATGATTAAAAAGGGAGTATATGCTGCTACGTTAAGTGTTTTTAATGAAAACAGCAATTTGGATGTTGAAGAAACAATAGCCCATGCTGAAAATATAATAAAAGAAGGCTTACACGGCGTATTCTTTTTTGGCTCCACAGGGCAAAGCCAATTAATTTCTATGGCTGAAAAAAAAGAATTAGTTTCTAAACTTCCTCTAAGCAAACTTAAAAACAATTTTTTCTTAGGAACTGGATTAAATTCTCTAAATGATAATTTAGAATTTATAAAATATTCTATGGAATATGACTTTAATACTTTTCTTATAATGCCACCTGCTTACTATAAGGGAAACACAGAAGAAGGAGTATTAGAGTTTTACACGAAAATTATAAACAATATTCCTAAAGTAAAAATTATTTTATATAATTTTGAAAAATTAAGTGGATTTAAGTTCGAACCAAACTTTATAAAAAAATTAGTATCTTTGTATCCAAAAAATATAACTGGGTGCAAAGACTCAACTTATAATCTATATGATAAAATTAAGATAAAAGACTTTCTAATGTTTCCTGGAGACGAGTCTAAATTACTTAAAGGGCTAGAGATTGGATGTTCAGGATGTATATCTGCTATAGCTAATGTGACACATAAATTAGCTCGAGAAGTTTTTGATGACTTTGAAAAAAATAGACCTCAAAAATCAAATGAAAAGTTAATAAATGTAAGACACACCTTTGATAAATATAATTTAATTTCTGGCCTACATAGTTATATGTCTCTTGAAAATTCAAAATTTAAAAATTTATTACCTCCATTAACATTATTAAAACCAAATGATCAAAAAGATTTATTAAAAAAACTTGAAAGTTTTAAATTTAATTTGAAAAAAAATATTGCAGCTTAAAATATGATATTAGCAAAAGTACTTAATAAAATATTCAAAAAAGATGGTATGATTCTAGAGGACTCATCAGGCCAGAAATATATTATTGGTAATCCAAAAAAAGATAAACCTTTAACTTTAAAATTATTAAAAGATAATCTTAAATGGAAATTAGTGCTTGATCCCGAGATAGAATTTCCCGAGGCTTACATGCGAAATGAAATTGAGATTATAAATGGTTCCCTTGAACAGTTCTTAATGGCATTAGTTAAAAATCTTGGAAGGGAAGAGATCACTACGGCAAGTTATTTTTCCAAAAAAATATTCGAAATTGCAAGACTAGTTTCAAATTTTAATCTACCAGGAAAGTCTAGAAAAAATGTTGAACACCACTATGACATTGGCGGTGAAAAAGGCGAAAAGTTATATGATATCTTCCTTGACAAAAAACATAGACAATATTCTTGCGGTTATTGGAAAAAAGATACTAAGTCTTTAGAAGATGCCCAACAGAATAAAATTGATCATATAATAAAAAAGCTTGATATAAAAAATGGCGAAAAAGTTTTAGATGTTGGTTGCGGATGGGGAGGTATGGCTTTGGAACTTGCAAAACAAAAGGGATGTGAAGTCACAGGAATATCTTTAAGTAAAAATCAAATTAACTATTGTAAAAAAAAAGCGAGAGAACTTGGTTTGAATAATCAAGTTTCTTTTGAGCTAGCTGATTACCGTGAGATTAATGGAGAATATGACAAGATTTATTCAGTAGGTATGTTCGAGCATGTTGGTAGAAAATTTTATAATAAATTTTTTAAATCTATAAATAAACTGCTTAAAAAAGATGGTTCATTCTTACTACATACCATTGGAGTCGTAGACAAGCCCTCTCCTCCTAATAAATTCATAAATCGCTACATTTTTCCTGGTGGAATCTGTCCGTCCTTAAGTCAAATTACAAAATCTATAGAAAAAACTGGACTAATAGTTTCAGACACTGAAACATTGATACGACATTACGACAAAACCCTCTTAAGTTGGTTAGAGAGATTTATTTCTAAAAAGGATTTAGTAAAAGACATGTTTGACGAAAAATTTGTGAAAATGTGGTCTTTTTATTTAGCAAGCTGTGCAGCAGCGTTTAGATATAGAGACTTAGTGGTATTTCAATTACAAATTGTGAAAAACTTCGATTCTTCACACCCTACAAGAGACTATATATATTCTTAAAAACTGGTATTTAATTAATATCAGCTATGAAAAAGAAAAAGAAAAAAAAAAAAAATTAAGAGAAAGTCGAAGACTAGAAGAAAAATAAAAAAACCAATTAAACTTAAGAATAGATTAAAACGTTCATTTAAAAAAAAATCTCAAAAAGCTAAAAAGACCTTTAAACGAAAAAAAAAATTTAAAATAAAAAAACGTAAATTTTTTAAAAAAACCAGAAGCTCCAAGGAAACCTTTAGAAAAATTGTAAGATTTGGAGATAGATTTAGGTTTAATATTAAATTTAATTTTAATATTGATAGAGCTCTACAAAATTTTTTTCAAGGAATATCAGATAAAATAAACGCTTTTAAACAGGTTGTTGAAGAAGAGAGACAAAAGAAAAAATTAGATGAAGTAAAAAAAATGAAAAGAGAAAAAGAAGATATTATTAAAAAAAGTAGATTATTGAAACAAGAGGAATTAAAACTCAAACAAGAGGAAGTTCGAGAAGAAATTAAATTAAATAAAGAAAGAAAAATCGAATTAAGAAAATTTATAAGAGAAGAACAAGCTCAAGTAAGGAAAGAACAAGCTGAAAAACAAAGACTATTTTATGAAAAAATAAAATTAGAAAAGAAAATAGATCAGTTTAGAAAAAGAGAAGCCCTAGAGATAAAAAATTTAGAAAAATTTGTTTTAAAACAAGAAAGAGAAAATTATGAGGAAGTTCAAGAAAGAATTGAGAAAATCAAATTAAAATACCAGGCAATTAGAGATCAAAAAATCAGAGAAAGGATAGAGCAATTAGGAATTGAAGTTTCAGATAAGGATTCTAGATCTGATTTACTAGAGAAAGAAAGACAATTTAATATTGCTAGAGAAAAAATTGAAAATAATTTAGAGAGTTTTTATAGAAGTATGGCCTCTTGCATTTTTCAACTTAATAGACGATGGCTACCTAAAAAGATGTCGTTACTCAGAGTAATTGATAGAAGATATGAAACTTCAGAAATATTTATTAAATTAGATGAAGAGAATGATGAAAACTGGATTATGTTGGTATATTTAAAAGACAATGATCCAAGTTCTAACATAGTAGTAGAAGACAAAACTAACCCGGTTAAAAATCTTTCTAATGAATACAAACCTAATGAAATATTTAAATTTTCAGATGCACTTGTTGACTCTCTTACTTCTATGATAGACAGAGAATATAAAAAAAAATTAAATTAGTTTAAAATCTCAGATAGTTTTGTTACCTGCCCGATTTTAAAAATTATTGCATCATTATCCTTAAAACCAAATTTTTTTGCGTTTTTTTTAAATCTTTCCGGCGGCTCCATGATCGGCTCCAATGAAAGAATTATTGTTCCCCAATGCATTCCTATAACTTTTTTACTTTTCAGATCTTTAGCCAGACCTAAAGCCTCTTCCGGATTTGTGTGATAAACTGATTTATCTTTTTCAGGCATTATAGGAAAAAAATTATAAGCACCAATATTTATAAATGTAATATCTATTGGTCCATATTTGTCTCCAAGTTCTTTGTAAATACCTCCCACACCAGTATCACAGGCAAACAAAATTTTTTTATCTTTATACTCGATTAGATAGTTTCCCCATAAAGTTTTGTTAGTATCAAATAAACTTCTTTTCGACCAATGAACAGCAGGTAAAAGTGTAATTTGTAAATCTTCATTGATTTTGATTTTATCGTACCAATCTAATTCATTAACATCTTTGTAACGATTAAAATATTTTGATAATTTTAATGGAGTAATTACTTTTGCATTTTTGTATGGAAAGTTCCTTACAGCATTAACATCTAGATGGTCATAATGATTATGTGTAAGTAAAAAAATATCTGTTTTAGGGATTTCGTTTATATTTATTGCCGGCTCGACATACCTTTTTGGACCAAAAATTAAAGGTCCTGTATTTTTAGAGAATAATGGGTCAGTTATAATTGTTGTATTTCCAAGTTTAATTAAAAATGTAGCATGCCCGATCCATGCAATATAATCATCTTTTAAATTGTCATTAAGGTCTTTAAGAACCTTGCTTCTTGGAACAACATGATCCTCGGGAAAATTGATTTTAATTTTTTTTCTTTCATCATTGAAAATTTTATAAGACCATTTTACATTAGGATCCCTTTTGGGCGATCCTTCAGGATTTCTAAAGGTTCCGTCTGCCAGGTGGTGATATGGTTTTTCTGCCATAGCGTTAACTGAAATTAATATATTTAAAACCAAAAAATATATGAAATACAATTTCATTAATTTTTTTTATTTCTAGTTTTATCATTTATTTTTTTTCCATATTCTTTAATTTTTGCCCATTCATCCAATGTTTTCGAATCATTTTCAGATTTTTTGCTTATAATTAACGGTATCATAATTAATATTATAAAAATTGAGATGATAGCAATAATAAGGGATAATGACATTACCCCTTATTAGCACATTTTTGATTTTTTTTTAAATAATTTAACTATTTAAACAATGTTTTTTATTTATTCTCTTATCAAAGTCTTTGATTGCTTCTTTTGAAACGAACCAGATAAAAGAGGACTCTTGAATCTGCCTAGAATCTGCGACAGTACATTTTTTGCCTAGCTTAATTTTTGCTACATTACCACCGGCACAGTTTGTCAACATTAGAAGTAAAGCTGCAATAGATAGTATTTTCATATTAATTTATTTAAATATAAATTTAGCGAATTGGTTGTCATAAAAATGTTCAAAATATGGGAATTATTCTAGCAAGTTGAAGTTGCATCAATAAATACATATATTCATTAAATGGATCACAAATTCAAAGTTAGAATATATTACGAGGATACCGATGCGGGACAGGTAGTATTCTATGCTAATTATTTTAAATACACAGAGAGAGCTAGAACAGAACTTATTTACGAAAGACTTAAACACAAACATCTTGAATTGAAAGAGAAATTTGATGTCATTTTTGTGGTAAAGTCATTATCATCGAAATATTTAGCGCCAGCTAAATTCGAAGATGATTTAGTTGTTGCTTCAAAAATCATAGAAAAAAGCCCAGTTAGACTTGTACTTGAACAAAATATAGAAAAAGCTAATAAACAGATTTTTACGTCTACAATTGAATTAGCCGTAGTTTCTTCAAAAGGCAAAATTACTAAATTGCCAGATGAACTTTTGTCATTAATTTAATTTTTTATTAAATGCTCTATTGTAATTTTCACAAAAATAGTTAAAAATATTCTGTGAAAGCAAATTCTCCAAATAAAGTAGTTATAATAATGGGTAGTAAAAACGACTATCCGGTGATGAAACAGTGTGAACACATTTTAAAAAAATTTAAAATTAAAAATGATATTTTAATTGTTAGCGCTCATAGAACCCCAGAGAGACTTTTTAAATTTGCAAAAAACGCTCATAAAAATTACTCAGTTATTTGTGCTGGAGCAGGAAGAGCTGCTCATTTAGCAGGCATGTGTGCATCTTTAACAAAAATTCCTGTTATAGGAGTTCCGATTAAAGATAAAAATACTGACGGAGTCTCAGCTCTGTTTTCTGTAGCAGAAATGCCAAATGGAATTCCTGTAGCCACAACAGCTATCAATGGCGCACTTAATGCAGGATTGCTAGCAATTTCAATAATCGCTTTGCAAGATAAAAAAGTTAGACTTAAACTTGAAAGTTATAGAGTTAAACAAACTAAATCTGTAAAAAAAAGACCAAGATAAATGTCAAAATCTATTCGTTTAGGAGTGATTGGTGGAGGTCAACTAGGATCACTTTTATGTTCTGCAGCAAAAAAATTAAAAGTGGAAACAGTTGTTTTGTCAGATGATAAAGATGGACCAGCTCAAAAATTTTGTGATCATTTTATTCATAGCAAATACGAAAATAATGAAAAATTAAAAGAGTTTATTAACAATGTTGATGTTGTAACTTATGAATTTGAAAATATCCCGATTAATTTTTTAGACCTAATTGAGAAAGAGAAAAAAGTTTTGCCTTTTCCAAAAATTAATAAAGTTGCTCAAAATAGGAAGCTTGAAAAGACATTTGTTAACGAATTGGGAATTAATACTACCGACTGGGCTTATATAAAATCTGCTGAAGATATTAAAAAAAATCAACATCTTTTACCAGGATTACTTAAGTCGAATACTTTGGGTTACGATGGCAAAGGTCAATTTATTCTTAATTCTCTGGATGATATAAAACAAGATTGGTGTTTTACATCTGACTATATTTTAGAAAAAAGAGTTAATTTAAAAAAAGAAATTTCCGTAATAATAGTTCGGTATATAGATGGTGCTATTATGTATTACGAGCCGATTGAAAATACTCATAAAAATCAGATTTTATACAAATCAAAAATACCTGCCGATATTAGCGACCAAATATTTAAAGATGCTATTGATCATGCAAAGAAAATTGCAGAAAACTTTTCCTATGTGGGTGTGCTAACTGTAGAATACTTTATTACAGAAAAAGACAAATTATTGGTAAATGAAATTGCTCCACGTTTTCATAATTCAGGTCATCTAACTATTGAAGCTTTTAATATTTCTCAATTTGAAAATCATGTAAGGGCTGTTTGTAATTTAGAGTCTATACCGATCAAAAAAATCTCTAATGCAGAAATGTACAATGTATTAGGTTTTGAAATTCAAAAATACAAAAAAAGAAATTTCAAGAAAAATGAATTTTTTCACGACTATCAAAAAAAAAAGGCAAGAGATGGAAGAAAAATGGCACATCTTACAATTTTAAAAAACTAATTACTTGATTGTTATTCTAAACATTTTCCTATCACCGTTAAAAGAAGTTGCAGCATGAAGCATAGAACGATTTGACCAAAGAGCAATATCACCTTTATTCCAACCAAAGCTAAATGAAAAATCTTTTTTGATTTGATGAGAAGATAAAAAATTAATTAATTCTTCTTGTTCTGAGTGCAAATTATTTATTCCAACTACATGACCAGGGGAGCAATATATTGTTTTTCTACCATCTATAGATTGAACCAACTTATGTTGAGATTTGATTTCTTTTTTACCACTAGTTCCATGATCTGCCATCCTTAATTCTCGTGTTTGAGCTATTTTTCCCTGGGAAGAAAAAATTCCTTTTAAATTTTCAATTTTATCTTTCATAGCTTTTGGAAGCGCTTCATAAGCAAGAAACTGATTATAAAATAAAGTGTTTCCTTTTCCTTCTTCAGGCACTTCAATAGCTTGTAAAAAGGTAAATCTTGGAGGACTTTCTAAATAGGAAGAGTCTGTATGTGGACCTTCCCCAAAACTTTTTCCTGTGTCAGTTTTTTTTCTCTCTATAACATATATATCTTTAAAGTCTTTATGAGGTTTAAGCATAGGATATTCTGCTGGAGTTCCAAAATTTGATGAAAAATTAATATACTCTCTAGGACTTAAATTTTGATTTTTGAAAAAAAGCACACCGTATTTATTAAGTAAGTTCTTTATTTCATCTATTTGATCTTGTTTTATAACTTTTAGGTCATTGTAAATAAAACATCCTACATTATTATTTGTTGTTTCAAATTTTATTTTTGACATAGAAAATTTTAAACCAAATTATATCATTTTGGCAATGGGTTAATTAGTTCTTTATAATTATTTTTAGGATTATTTATTTCAAGCCCAATTTGATAAAAATCGAGATTTGGTGCTTTTATAGATTGTAAAACCTCTTGAGCATTATTTTTAACGTTTAAGTAGTCGTGTATCTTTGACTTATTTATTATTAATGGTTGACGATGATGAATTTTAGAGTTTTCACCATCAGCTTGCCTAGTGATAATACTAAATTGATTACTTTCAAAAACTCCAGCAAAATACATTAATTCTTTATCTTCCTTCAATCTAAAACAATAAGGAACCTTTCTATTTTCCTCGGATTTTGACCATTCATAAAAATAACTACAAGGTATTAATAATCGGTTTTCTGAAATTAATTTTTTAAAATAAGGTTTGGTCAAACTTTCAAATCTTGTATTATATAGGCGTCTGAAACCCTCTTTATCTTTAGCCCAACTGGGTAAGATACTCCAATGACATAGTTCTAAAGCACGACCATTACTGTATTTTTTTATTACAGCCGCTTCTTGTCCAGGACTTATATTAAAATTATCTATGTTTTCTACTTTTCCA
>NZFE01000007.1 GCA_002689245.1 Candidatus Pelagibacter sp. | reverse complement strand
TTATAGACAGAATAAGAACCTACACGTTTCTTACGCTGAGAAAAAATTGGGCTTCTTTTAACCAATAATATATACTGGCCCATGATTCTATGTCATGGGCCGGACACAAAAAATGAAAGTATCAGCCACACACGCAGCATTAAGTTTGCTATCTAAATTACAAGAAAAATACGGTGAAAAATTAATGTTTCACCAGTCAGGTGGTTGTTGTGACGGCAGCGCTCCGATGTGCTTCAAAGAGGGAGAATTTCCTTTAGGAGATAACGACATTAAATTAGGAGAAATAGGCGGTGCACCTTTTTATATGAATGGCGACCAATATGAAAAATGGAAACACACTGACTTAACGATAGATGCAGTGAATGGTATAGGCGGAATGTTTTCACTAGATAATGGAACTGGTCAAAGATTTCTTACAAAATCAGAAATTTGCTTAGTAGTCGACAATGGAAAGCAAAAAATAGGCTAATCTCTTTTATAGACAACCTTATAAATATCTGTATTTAATTAAATTATGAGTCAAATTTTACTTACAGATGTCAGAAAAAAATTTTTAGAGTATTTTAAGAAAAACAATCACCAAATAGTAGAGTCAAGTAATCTTGTACCTAATAACGATCCGACTTTAATGTTTACTAATTCAGGAATGGTTCAATTTAAAAATGTTTTTACTGGCTTAGAAAAAAGATCTTATAAAACAGCCACAACTTCACAAAAATGTGTAAGGGCGGGTGGAAAACACAATGATCTAGAAAACGTTGGTTATACTCCAAGACACCATACATTTTTTGAAATGTTAGGAAATTTTTCATTTGGTAATTATTTTAAAGAACAAGCGATACATCATGCTTGGAATTTATTAACAAAAGACTTTAAACTTCCGAAAGATAAACTTTCAGTAACGGTGTTTCATGAAGATGAAGAGTCTTTTAATTTGTGGAAAAAAATAGCTGGTTTAAATGAAAATAAAATAATTAGAATTTCGACTTCAGATAATTTTTGGTCTATGGGCGATACAGGACCATGCGGACCGTGCTCAGAAATTTTTTACGATCATGGAGAAAAATTAAAAGGCGGACCTCCCGGAAGTCCTGATCAAGACGGAGATAGATTTATAGAGATATGGAATCTTGTTTTTATGCAATATGAGCAAATTTCAAAAGAAAAAAGAATCAATTTACCTAAACCGTCCGTAGATACAGGCATGGGCTTGGAGAGAATGACTGCAGTGCTTCAAGGTACTCATGATAATTACGAAATAGATCATTTCAAAAAAATTATGTCGTCTTCTGCAGAATTAATTAAAAATCCTATAAATGAAAAAACTATAGCAAGTCATAGAGTAATCGCTGACCATTTGAGAGCTAGTAGTTTTTTAATAGCTGAAGGAATTTTACCTTCGAATGAAGGCAGAGGCTATGTTCTTAGAAGAATAATGCGAAGAGGTATGAGACATGCTCATTCTTTAGGTAGCAAGTCACCTATTTTCTTTAAGCTTTTTAATATTTTGTTAGAGGAAATGAAAAATAGTTATCCTGAATTAATTACTGGGAAAGATCTTATTGTTGAAACTTTAAAAAATGAAGAGGAAAAATTTTCTTCTCTTCTTGAAAGAGGAATGAAAATTTTGAATGAAAATTTATCTAAAGTAAAAAATNATATACTTCCAGGCTCAATAGCTTTTAAATTATATGATACCTATGGATTCCCAGTTGATTTAACTGCAGATATTTTACGAGCAAAAAATATTAAAGTTGATGAATCTTCCTTTGAAAAAGAAATGGAAAAAAGTAAAGCTTTAGCAAGAGCCAATTGGAAAGGATCTGGAGATAAATCTATTGAAAAAAGATGGTTTAAAATCATAGATGAATTAAAACCAACAGAATTTCTAGGTTATGAATTCGATAAAGCTGAAGGAGTTGTTTTAAAATTATCAAAAGATAATAAATTTGTTGATATTGCAAGCGCTGGAGACAAAATTGAAATTATAACTAATCAGACACCTTTCTATGGTGAGTCTGGTGGTCAAGTAGGAGATCAAGGTAAAATTTATACCTCCGAGTGTGAGATAAATATTAAAGATACCCAAAAAAAAATTGGAGATCTTTTTGTCCATTCAGGGGATATTGTAAAAGGAAAAATTAGAGTAGGGCAAAGTGTAAATTTAGAAATAGATATTGAAAAAAGAAATAACTCGAGAGCAAATCACTCAGCTACGCATCTACTACATGAATCTTTAAGAAGAACACTTGGAAAGCATGTTACGCAAAAAGGTTCTCTAGTTTCGCCTGAGAGATTAAGGTTTGATTTTAGTCATAACAAGCCAATTGCAGAAGATGAAATGATTAAAATTAATAAACTTGTTAACGAAATAGTAGCAGGAGGCAGCGATGTTCAAACAAGAATTATGACACCTAAAGAGGCTGTTAAAATTGGTGCTTTAGCATTATTTGGTGAAAAATATGGTGAAGAAGTCAGAGTAGTATTTATGGGTAAAGAAAATAATGATTTCTTCTCTACTGAGTTATGTGGAGGCACACATGTAAAAAATACAAAAGATGTTGGAAAATTTAAAATAATAAGTCAATCATCTATTGCTTCAGGAGTAAGAAGGGTTGAAGCTTTAAGAGATAAAAATTTAGAGAATTATGAAATATCTAAAAAACAAGATAAATCTTTTAAAGAAAAAAATTTAAAAAAAGAAATAGAAACTATTAAAAAAGAGCTTTTAATATTTAAGACTAAACCTGATTACAAAAACAGTTTAAGTTTATCAGAAAATTTAAAAAATTTAGGCAAACAATTAAATAAAGTAAAAATTGAAAGTGTAAAAAAAGATAAAAATAAAAATTTGATCAAAGATAAAAGAGTTAACAACATAATTATAAGAGAACAAATTTTAAATGATTTTCCCCCAAAAGAATTAAGAGGAATTATAGATCAAGGCAAGAAAGAGATTAAGTCGGGAATTATAATAAGTATCTCAATATTAGAAGACAAAGTAGGTGTGGCTATAGGAATTACCAAAGACCTTACTTCAAAATATGATGCTATAAGCTTAGTGAAAATTGCATCTGAAATTTTAGGAGGTAAAGGAGGCGGGGGTCGCAAAGATTTTGCTCAGGCAGGNGGAGAGAATAAGAATAAAATTGATGAAGTTTTTAGTAAAATAACTAAAAAAATTTAATTAAGTTTTTTCTTTAAATTACTATCTATAGCCTCTAAAAATTGATTCGTGGTTAAATATTCTGTTGATTTATCAATTAGTATTGCCAAATCTTTAGTCATAGAACCACTTTCAACAGTATCAATACAGACCTCCTCTAAACTTTTTGAAAATTTAATTAATTCTTCATTATCGTCAAGTTTTCCTCTATGAGCTAATCCTCTAGTCCACGCAAATATAGATGCTATAGGATTCGTAGATGTTTCTTTTCCTTCTTGATGCATCCTATAGTGTCTTGTTACTGTTCCGTGTGCCGCTTCAGACTCCACAGTTTTTCCATCAGGAGTCATTAAAACACTAGTCATTAAACCCAAAGAACCAAATCCCTGAGCAACTGTATCAGATTGCACGTCTCCGTCATAATTTTTACAAGCCCAAACATAACCACCATTCCATTTCATTGCACAGGCTACCATGTCATCTATTAATCTATGCTCATAAGTTAATTTAGCTTTTTTAAATTTTTCTTTAAACTCTTTATCAAAAACTTCTTGAAACAAATCTTTAAATCTTCCGTCATAACCTTTTAGAATTGTATTTTTTGTTGACATATAGACCGGGTAATTTCTTTGAAGACCGTAATTCATACAAGCTTTAGCAAAATCTTTTATAGAATTATCTAAATTGTACATTGATAAAGCAACACCTGAGCTAGGAAAATTAAAAACTTCAAATTCTTTTTTTTGTTTTCCATCAGCTGAAGTCCATTTCATTTCTAATTTTCCTTTGCCAGGAACAAGAAAATCGGTTGCTTTGTACTGATCACCAAATGCGTGTCTTCCAATTATAATTGGATTAGTCCAACCAGGTACTAGCTTAGGTACATTCTTACAAATAATTGGCTCTCTAAAAACTGTTCCTCCCAGAATATTTCGTATTGTACCATTGGGCGATCTCCACATTTTCTTTAATTTAAACTCTTCTACTCTTGCTTCATCAGGTGTAATAGTTGCACATTTAATACCCACCCCAAATTTTTTGATCGCATTTGCACACTCTACTGTAATCTTATCTGATGTTTTGTCTCTACTTTCTATTCCCAAATCAAAATATTTGATGTCTAGTTCAAGATAAGGNTCAATTAGTTTCTTTTTAATAAATGACCATATTATTCTAGTCATTTCGTCGCCATCTAGCTCAACTATTGGATTTTTTACCTTAATTTTTGCCATAAAAATAATTTGATTATGTGAGATTTTTATACATATTAGTGGAAATTATCAAACTTTATTGACAATTATGATAAACAACATTTTTCCAAAACTACATAAAGAAGGGTATAAATTTTTAGCCATTTCAATAATTATTACCTTTATTGTTTGGCTTTTCTCAAATTTTCTTGCAACAATAATGGTGTTAATAACAGCTTGGGTTTATTATTTTTTTAGAGATCCAGATAGAATATCGATTAACGATAATTCTTTTATTGTGAGCCCAGCCGATGGACTTATTACAGATATATCTGAGGTAAATGGCCCTGAAGAACTAGGTCTGGAGAATAAAAAATATACAAAAATAAGTATTTTTATGAATGTATTTAACTGTCATGTTAATAGAACTCCAATTGAGGGAAAAGTAGAAGAGATTTTTTATAAACCTGGAAAATTTTTTAATGCATCATTAGATAAAGCGAGCAAAGAAAACGAGAGAAATTATTATAAAATTTTATCCTCTAAAGATGAAGAAATTATAATTGTTCAAATTGCAGGCTTAATCGCAAGAAGAATTGTCTGCGAAGTAAGCAAAGATCAAAATTTGAAACAAGGAGAAAGAATAGGAATGATAAGATTTGGAAGTAGGGTAGATCTTTTCTTTAGCAATAAAAAAATATTAGCAAAGCTTGGGCAAAATGTAACAGCAGGTGAAAGCTTATTAGCAAAAGAATAATGGAAGAAAAAAAATTTAAATTAGTTGAGTCAAAAAAAACAAGATATATTTTACCAAATATTTTGACTATAGCTGGAGTATGTTTAGGTATCAGTTCAATAAAATTTTCGCTAGATTTGAATTTTAAAATGGCTGTAATATTCATTACATTAGCTGCAATACTTGACGCTTTAGACGGTAGAATAGCTAGAATGATAAAAGGAACTTCTGACTTTGGCAAAGAATTGGACTCTTTAACTGATTTTGTAAGTTTTGGAATAGCCCCAGCTTTTATAATTTATTTTTGGGAACTAAACAAATACGGCAAATTAGGTTGGGCCATTACTTTAATATATTCTGTTTGTTGTGTTCTAAGATTAGCAAGATTTAACTTAACAAAATTTAAACCNGAAGATAATTGGAAACAAAATTATTTTGAGGGCGTGCCCTCTCCTATCGGAGCTTTATTAATTCTATCTCCTTTAGTGTATGAGCTTACAGAATTTAATTTTTTGATAAACAAAAATTTCTTTGTTCCTTTTTTTACTTTAATTATAGCTGTACTTTTAATTAGTAAAGTTCCAACATATTCATTCAAAAATATTAAAATAAAACCGACGTTAACGGTTTTTATACTTTTAGGAATTGGAATATCTTTTGTAACTTTAATGTTTTTTACTTTTGAAACATTATTAGCTTTTTGTTTTCTATATATTTTGTCAATACCTATGGCTTGTTTTACTTATTTAAATAATAAAAAGAAAGTTGAAGTCGACAATTCTGAGGATGAACATGAAGATATTTTATAATGAGAAAAAACAAAAGCTCAAAAGATTGGATCATTCAACAACATAGAGATCAATATTTTAAACAAGCAAAAAGCGCAGGTTTTAGATCGAGGTCAGCATATAAGCTTCTAGAACTTAATNAAAAATTTAATTTCTTTAAAAATTGTAAAACAGCTATTGATCTTGGTAGNTACCCAGGAGGTTGGTCGCAAATGCTCAAAAAAAGCCTNAAAAATTGCAAAATTTTATCAGTAGATATAAAAAAAATGGAAAAAATAGAAGGTGTCGATTTTTTACTTTGCGATTTCCGTAAAGAAGAATCAAAAGAAAAAATATTAAAAGAATTTAATAGTAAAGTAGATTTGTTAGTTTCAGACATGGCTGCTGATACTACAGGAAATAAGGATCTCGATTGTATCCGAACCAACGAATTGTGCGCTGAAGTAATTGAGTTTTCAAGCTACGTAATAAAGGATAATGGGGTTGTAATTTCTAAGGTATTTAATGGCTCAGATTTCTTAAATGTTAAAAATTTGGCTAAAAATAAATTTCATAAAGTAAATTTTTTTAAACCTGAGTCTAGTAGAGATTATTCTAAAGAGACTTATATACACTGCTCAGGAATTAAGACTTTATAAATTTATAAAATTGTATATAAGTTTATATGGAACTAATAAATGAAGCTCTTACTTTTGATGATGTTTTATTGTTACCGCAATATTCCTCAATTGTGCCTGCAAACACTAATATAAACGTTAGTTTATCAGACTCTATAAATTTGAAAATTCCTTTTTTATCCTCGGCTATGGATACTGTTACCGAATCGAAAATGGCTATAGCTATAGCTAAAAATGGTGGAATTGGAGTAATTCATAGAAATTTAGATATTAAAAAACAATGTAATGAGATTAAAAAAGTAAAAAGAATTAAATTAAAAGTTGGAGCGGCGATTGGAACTTCTCAGGCAGAATTAACCAGAGCAAAATATTTAATCGANTTCGGTGCCGATATGATAGTTATAGACACAGCCCATGGTCATAGTAANAATGTGATTGCAATGTTAAATAAAATCAAAAAATTTTCAAAAAAAATTACAATTTGTGTTGGTAATATAGCTACAGGTGAAGCAGCCAAACTTCTTTATAATTCTGGTGCTGATATATTAAAAGTTGGAATAGGACCCGGGTCCATTTGTACTACTAGAATAGTCGCTGGAATTGGAGTGCCACAAATTACTGCGTTATTAAATGTTAAAAAAGCTATTAATAAAAAAAAAATAAAAATAATCTCTGATGGCGGGATAAAGTTTTCTGGAGACATAATTAAAGCAATCGCTGCAGGAGCAGACGCGATTATGATGGGTTCGATCTTTGCAGGATCAGATGAGAGTCCTGGAAAAATTTTTAAAAAAAATAATAAGTTTTATAAACTTTATAGAGGAATGGGATCTATTGGAGCTATGTCGTCAGGTTCTTCCGAAAGATATTTTCAAAAAAATTATAAAGATAAATCTAAGTTTGTTCCAGAAGGTGTAGAAAGCCATGTACAGTATAAAGGAAAGGTTTCAACAATAATTTACCAACTGCAAGGAGGTCTTAGATCTTCTATGGGATATATAGGGGCTCAAAAATTAGAGGAAGTAAGNAAAAAATCTAAATTTATAAAAATTACAAAAGCTGGATTTTATGAAAGCATGGTCCACAGTGTTGAAACAATTAANAGTACAACAAATTATAAATTATAAAAAAAATGAAATTTTTATATCTAATAATAATAGTTTTTTTCTTCTCAGTCGTAAGAGCCGATATTACAAATTTTGAAAAAGGAAAAAATTTTTTCAATGAAAAAAAATATAATTTAGCAAAATTCAAATTTGAACAAGATATTGTTTTTAATCCAAAAAATGAAAGTTCTTATCTTTATTTAGCGAAAATTTATAATTTTGAAAAAGATGATAACCAAGAAGAAAAAAATTTAAATACTGTAATATTATTAAACCCGAAGAATGAGGAAGCCATTTTTAATCTTGCTCTCCTTAAAATAAGAAAATCAAATTATGATGAAACTAAAAAATTGATAAAAAATTTTAAAAAAGTTTGTAAAGAACTTTGTCAAAAACAATCTGATTTACAAAATAAATTAAATTCAGTAATAACAAAATAAATGTCATCAAAAGGTCATTTTATAAAGAAAAATAAGATACTCATAATAGATTTTGGATCTCAAGTAACAAAATTGATAGCTAGAAGGATAAGAGAGTTAAAAGTTTACTGTGAAGTGATAAATTTAAAAGAATTAAAAAAAATTAAAAATTTTGAGGGGGTAAAAGGTATTATTTTATCAGGGGGGCCTTCAACAGTAACTCAAAAAGCCTATCCTAAAATATCAAAAAATGTCTTTAGCAAAAATATTCCTATATTGGGCATTTGTTATGGACTTCAACTAATAGCAAAAAGCTTTGGCGGAAAAATTAAAAAATCACAAAAAAAAAGAGAATTTGGAGAAGCAATTTTACTGGAAAAATCAAAGTCAATTTTATTTAAAAATTTTTTTATAAATAAAAAAACTAGTGTTTGGATGAGTCATCAAGATATAGTTTTTAAAATTCCAAAAGGTTTTATAAATATAGCGTCTACAAATAACTCTAAATATACAGCTATAGAAAATAAAAATAAAAAGATTTATGGCATACAATTTCATCCTGAAGTAACTCACACAAAAAAAGGATTTAAAATTATAAAAAATTTTATTTTAGATATTTGCAAGATCAAAAAAAACTGGGTGATAGGAATTGAAAAAAACAGAATTATAAATGATTTAAAAGATAAAATAAAAAAAGATAAAGTTATTTGTGCTCTTTCAGGTGGTGTAGATAGCAGTGTTGTAGCATTACTTATAAATAAGGCTATAAAAAAAAATTTAAGATGTATTATGGTTGATACTGGTCTTTTAAGAAAAAACGAGTTTAAAAAATCATATTCACTCTTTAAATATAAATACAAATTAAATATTAAGCTGATTAAATCCAAAAATCTTTTTTATAAAAAACTAAAAAACGTTATTGATCCAGAAAAGAAAAGAAAAATTATTGGAAATTTATTTATAAAGATATTTGAAAAAGAAGCTCAAAAATTTAAAAGTGTAAAATATCTTGCTCAAGGCACTCTCTATCCTGACATTATTGAAAGTAGATCTTCTACTGGAAGTAAATCTTCAAAAATTAAGTCCCATCATAATGTTGGTGGTCTTCCCAAAAAAATGAAATTGAAATTAATAGAACCTCTTAATGAATTATTTAAAGATGAAGTAAGAATTTTAGGTAAATCTTTAGGACTTGATAATTTAATATTAAAAAAACACCCTTTTCCCGGCCCGGGGTTGGCTATAAGAATTTTAGGAAAAATTACAGAAAAAAAAATTAAAATTTTACAAAATGCTGATGATATTTTTATAAATAGCTTAATTAAAAATGGTCTTTACGATAAAATTTGGCAAGCTTATGCTGCTCTTTTACCAATTAAAACTGTTGGAGTGATGGGAGANACAAGAACCTTTGAATACACTTGCTTATTAAGAGCGGTAACCTCTGAAGATGGGATGACGGCAGCTAAATACAACTTTACTAATGAATACTTAAGCCAGGTATCTAACAAAATAATTAATGGTGTTTCAGGTATTAACAGAGTAGTTTATGATGTGACTTCAAAACCACCGAGCACTATTGAATTAGAATAATGAAAAATAAAATTAAAAATTTTTTGGATAAAAAAAACAAAAGAAAATTAATTTGTTTAACATCTTATAATAAATCAATTTCATGCATATTAGATAAATACTGCGATTTAATTTTAGTAGGCGACTCATTGGCGAATGTTTTATATGGAATGAAAACTACCCATAATTTAAAATTAGAAACAATGATTAATCACGCAAAATCTGTAAAACTCGGAACAAAAAATTCTTTACTAGTTGTAGATATGCCTAAGAACAGTTATAAAAACCCTAATCAGGCTGTTAAGAACGCAAAGTTAATTATAAAAAAAACAGGATGTGATGCAATTAAAATTGAAAATAATTTATATAATTTAAATATTGTTAAAGCTTTAAAAAAATCAAAAATTGATGTTATGGGGCACATAGGTTATACACCTCAATTTAAAAAAAAATTTAAAGCTGAAGGTAAAAATAGAAAAGAGCAAATCAAGTTACTAAAACAAGCCCAAAATATCGAAAAAGCTGGAGCTTTCTCTATTGTACTAGAATGTATATCAAAAAAAACAGCCAATAAAATTACTCAATCAGTCAAAATTCCAACTATAGGCATAGGTTCATCGAATGTTTGTGATGGTCAGATATTAGTAACAGATGATATGTTAGGAATAAGTGGTTTTTATCCTAAATTTGTAAAAAAATTTGTTAATTTGGAAAAGATAATTGAAAATTCAATAAAAAAATATAAAAAAGAAATTATATCTAAAAAATTTCCAAATAATAGTTATAGCTTTTAATATGGAAGAAGAAATTGAAAATAAACCAAAATTAAATTTTAAAGAATATCTTAATAGAAATAAAAAAAAAATTTTAGGAGTAACTTCTTTCATAATTTTAATAGTTTTTGTTATTATTATAATGAATGAAATTCAAAAAAAACAAAATATTGAAATTTCAAAAGATTATAATATGGCTAAAATTTTAATTGAAAAGGAGAGTTTTAACGAAGCAGTTAATATTTTAGAAAACATAATAAATCAAAACAATATTTTCTATTCTCCCTCTGCTTTAAATTTAATAATAGATAACAACTTGATAAAAGAGAAAACTAAAGTCTTGTCATATTTTGACCAAATTATATTTAAAGTAAAATTAGATCAAGAAACAAAAAATTTATTTATTTTTAAAAGAATACTTTTTATTGGAGATGAGATTGAAGAAAATGAACTTATAAGCGGTTTAAAACCCATTTTAAATTCAGATTCTCTTTGGAAAAAAACAGTTATAGATTATATCAAAAAATATTATCTATCCAGAGGTGAATTAAATAAAGCCAAAGAATTTGAAACTACAATCATTAAATGAATATAATAAGTTNTTTTATTATTCTTTTTTTTGTTTTAAACAGTTGTTCATTTGATAACAAAACGGGTATATGGACCGGAAGTGANAAAATNTCCAAAAAAAAGTTAAATACAGATAAAAATATAGAATATATCTTTCAAAAACAAAATANTGTTATTGAGAAAGTAGATTTATCTCCTAATCAAAAATTAAATTTTGATAANCCAAATTTTTTTTTAACATGGGGTCAAAGTTTTCAAAATCAAGCAAATAATATAAGCAATGTCTCTTTTCTAAATGATGGAAATTATAAAAAATTTTCTAAAATAGCCAAAGCAAATGTAAATAAAAATATTCTAGTTAAAGACGATAAACTATTTTTTTCCGACTACAAAGGGAATATTGGCATCTTTTCTTTGAGCCAAAATAAATTAATTTACAATTTTAATTTTTATAAAAAAAAATTTAAAAAAACAAATAAAAACATAAAATTAATTCTTCAAAACGACGTTATAATTGCTGCTGATAATTTTGGCTATGTTTACTCAATTGACTTTAAAAAAAATAAACTAATATGGGCAAAAAATTTTTTAGTTCCTTTCAGATCAAATTTGAAGATAATAGAAAATATTTTATTTTTGTCAGATGAAAAAAATAAAATTATTTTAATTGACACAAAAAATGGAAAAAAGATTGAAGAATTTTACACACAACCATCAAAAACTGTTTCAAAGTTTGAAAGCAATCTTGCAATAGATAAAAATAATAATTTATTATTTCTATCAACTGACGGGTCTTTATATTCATTAAATTTAATTAATAAAAAACTTATCAATTGGATACAAAACTTTAAACCAGAAAACGATATAGTTTTTGATGGTAACCCTATTATTGTTTCAGATGATAAAATATTAATATCTACAAAAAATAATATTTTTTTACTTAATCTAAATGGAAAATTAATTTGGGATAAAAAGATAAAATCAAATATTACACCTGTCATTTCAGGAGATATTATTTTTACAATTAATGATAATAACTATTTAATATTCATTAATAAGAATTCAGGAGAAATTTTATTTTCTAATGATATAAACTTGATGTTAATCAAAGATTTTAAAAAAAATTTTNAAAAAAAAATTAAAAAAATTAATCATATTTATCTTGCCAGTAATAAATTATTGTTAATTTCAGATAATTCCTATTTCATTGAAATGGAAATAATGAATAATCTTAATGTAAGTTCAATTAAAAAAAATCCCTTCAATATTATAAGTAATATTGTATTTATAAAAAATGAAATGATTTTTGTATCAGATTCAAANAGAATATTTAAAGTAAACTAAGAGCTTGATTTATTGCTCAACAAAGAAAGTTGAGTGATCTTCTCATTTCCTAACTTGTCAAGCGCCTTTACCGGATACTCTCCAGTAAAATAATGGTCACTAAATTGAGGATAGTTATTATTTCTTTTTTCATTTAACAAAGCTTTATACATACCATCAATACTTAAAAATTTACAACTAGCTGATCCAACAAATTTAGAAATTTCGTCTGTATTTTTTTCACTAGATAATAATTCTTTCTTGGTAGGCATGTCTATTCCGTAAAAATCAGGATATTTTATTTCTGGACAGGCTATTCTAACATGAACTTTTTTTGCTCCAGCTTTGTAAAGCATTTTAACTATTTTACTACAAGTTGTTCCACGTACTAAGGAGTCGTCAATTAAAATAACTGTTTTATTTTTCAAAATACTTTTTGTAGTACTTAACTTAAGCTTTACCCCAAAACTTCTAATATTTTGAGTAGGTTCGATAAACGTTCTTCCTACATAATGATTTCTAATTAATCCAAGTTCAAACTTTATTTTTGATGATTGAGAATAACCTATTGCTGCAGGTACTCCAGAGTCAGGTACAGGAACAATAATATCAGCATCAACACCTGACTCTTTTGCTAGCTCGATTCCAAGTCTTTTCCTGTATTCATAGGCGCATTCACCATTTAGAATACTATCCGGTCTAGCAAAATAAATATATTCAAACACACATGGTCTTTTTTTTATTTTATTAAAAGGTTGAAAGCTTTTTAATTCATTATTTTCAATTACTACCATTTCTCCATTCTCTACTTCTCTAACAAATTTTGCATCAACAATGTCTAATGCACAAGTTTCTGAAGCAAATATATATGAGTTACCTAATTTACCAATAACTAGGGGTCTTATACCAAGAGGATCTCTTATACCTATCAATTTTTTGTTTGTTAAAATTACAAGAGCGAAACCACCTTGGATTTTAAATAAAGTTTCGGTTATTTTTTCTATTATTTTTTCCCTTTTTGATTTAGCAATTAATTGCACTATAGTTTCTGTATCACTTGTTGTTCTAAAAATAGAACCATTTTTAACTAAGTCGTTTCTTAAAGTAATTGCATTTGTTAAATTCCCGTTATGGGCAATACTTAAACCTCCATGATATAAATCAGCAAAAAAAAGGCTGAATATTTCTTAGCGATGTTTCTCCGGTAGTAGAGTACCTATTATGGCCTATTGCAGAATTACCAGGTAATTTTTTAATAGTTTCAATATTAGTAAAATGATCTCCGACCAAACCTTGTCTCTTTTCAGAGTGAAAACTTTTTCCNTCAAAAGAAACTATTCCACATCCTTCTTGCCCCCGATGTTGTAAAGAGTGCAATCCTAATGCTACTAATCTTGCCGCATCTTCATGATAAGAAATNCCAAAAATTCCACACTCTTCCTTTAATTTATCTAACTTAAATTTTTTCAATTTTTTCTTTCGTATCAATAAAATCTTCGCTTGATGGAAATTCTTCTACCAATATTTCACTTCCTTTATTTATAAAGTTAAATGTTNTTGCNTCTTCTGCTGATATACCCCAATTTTTAAAAGGATAAAACCAATTTAATATAGAAAATATACACACACAAACTACATAACCTTTAAAAATACCAAATAACATACCAAAAGTTTTATCTATAGAACCGACCCCTGTCCAAGTAACAGCTTTTCCTAAAGTTTTTCCAATTACTATGGTTAAAAAAAGAGTGAAAATGAAAATTGCAAATCCAAGACCAAAATTGTTTATAAATTGCGACTCAATATAATCACTTACTGTGGGCTGAAGTTTTGGGACTAGTATTATTGTAATTACCGTAGATATAACCCATTTCATAAAAGATATGAGACTTAAGGAAAAACCTTTTAAATAACACTGTATTATAGAATAAATAAAAATTATTGATACAGATATATCGAATAGATTTAAATTGTTAAAAATGTTTTCAAAAAAACTACTCATTAAATGAGCTTTTCNACTTCTTGACCAAAAGGTTTATAAATTAATAATAATTTTGGCAACAAAGTTAAAACCGATATCATAGCCAATAACATTGCAATACCAGTGAAAACACCAAAATATATAGTAGGAATAAAATTAGACAAAATCAAAATTGAAAATCCAAAAACAATTGTTATTGAAGTATTTAAAATAGCAATTCCTACAGTGCTATGGCATCTATCTAAAGTTTCATTATAATTATTAATTTTTTTAAACTCCTCCTTAAATCTATAAATATAGTGAATACTATTATCTACAGCTATACCAATAGTAATTGCTGCTATAGTAATTGTCATCATATCTAAAGGAATGCTCATTAAACCTATTATACCAAGTATAAAAAAAAGCAGCTATAAAATTTGGAACAACACCAATTAATGATAAGGTAACGTTTCTAAATAGCACCAAAAACATCGCAAAAATACCCAGCATAACGATTCCAAGGGTGAGAATTTGAGATTTAAATAAACTTTGTAATAAATTATTAAATAAAATTAATACACCTGCTAATTTGAACTCATCTTTATTCAAACCCAATTTAGTATTAAGATCATTATTAATTTTTTTTATTAATTCATTTCTTCTTAAATTTTCTAACGAGTCTCTTATTCTAACAGAGATTCTTGCCTCGTCTTCTTTAACTGATATATAAGGTAAAACTATTTCTTTTTTTATCTCTTCTGGAATTTTACTGTATAGTACAGCTATTTCTAAGCTTTGTAGTTCTTTTCGATTTAAATCCTCTGCTACTCTTAAGATCGAGCCAAAAGAGAGAACTTTTCCTACCTCAGGCAAGGACTCTAAATAATCATGTACTTTTAAAATTTTATCCATCTTATCTCTTGTAAACCAATATTTCGATTTATCTTCTTTATTTTCAATATCTTCATCCCACTCAGANAATTCATCATCATCTTTTTCTTGAATTTGCTTTGTTGGAAATTTTATAATTATGTTTAATGGGGTAGTTCCTCCAAGATCATCATCAATTTTCTTCATTCCTTTGTAAATTTCTGTTTCTTTATCAAAGTAATTAATAAAACTGTTCTCAACTTCCAATTTTGATATACCGACAACACTTGCTATAACAATTATAAGTGTTACCCCAAAAATAAGATTATTATTTTTTTTTGCTATTAAAGCAAGAAATNTGGTAATTGTAGATTTCTCTGTATCTTTTATATCTATCTTATTTTCTGAAGAAAAAATGTTCAACAAGCAAGGCAAGAGAAAAAAAGTTACTAATAAAGAAACTATTAATCCTAAAGTCATCATCCAACCAAAGTCAATTATTGGTTTAATTCCACTAAAAATTAAAGATAAAAATGCGCAAATTGTTGTCAAAACAGTATAAAGAATTGGCAACATCATTTTTTGACTTGCCTCTAGCACTGCATCATTTTTAGATAAGTTAGGAAATTCTTTTTTAAGTTGTAGAAATCTTACTGTTAAATGAATATTCATTGCCATATTTAGTATAAGCATTAAGGCAATAAAATTTGAGGATATTACTGTTACTTTCCATCCAATTAACCCTAACAAGCCGATCATTATTATCACAGACGTTGCACAACCTAATAATGGCATTATCACCCATTTTATATTTCTGAAAATAAACCATAAAGTAATTATAATAAAAATAAATACCCCAATACCAAAAACTACAATATCACTTTTTATATAACTCATCATATCATCAGCTATCATAGGAATTCCTCCTAAATGAATTCTAGCATTTTCACCATACTTATTTATTACTTCTCTAATCTCCGAAATATTCTGATGATTTCTTTTATTGTACAAATTTTTGTAATCTTCATATTCCTTTAAAAATTCTTTATACTTCTTTTTATCTGCGTTACTTTGTTTTTTTTTCTTTTTTTCAAAATAATATTTTTCTTTTAATTTTACGTATTCATTTAATCGCTCGTCCTTTTTCAAATAAATTACAACACCGGAAGTTTTACCGTCTTTACTGATAACATAATCTTGATAAATTGGGCTATTTAGTATTTCTTGAAATCCTCGNTTTTTGTCTAGGTTTGGATAAGATAGTGTTTTATAATTTTTTAACCTTTCCATTAATGGTTCGTCACTACTTTTAAGCAAAGGAACATCAATAATAGTAATAATACTATCTACCCAAGCGAGTTTTTCAATTTTAGACTTTAACAACTGAATATTTATAATTGTATCTTCATCAGTAAAACTCGTCACTGGAGAATATGTTAAAAAAAGAAAATCCTTTGATCCATATCTATTATTAACCTCACGAAGATATTTTAGATCTTTATCACCCTCCAATAAAAGAGCATCTGACGATGCATCTAAATTGAAATTTTTTGAAAAATAGAAAGAAATTAAAATAATTATAGAAATTAATAATAAGGTGAATTTATGAAAATCTGAGACTAATTTGCTATAAAGTTTTAAAAACATTTGCAAATAAATGATATATATTATAATTGAAAAAAAAGAAAAATTTTATTTCATTTAAGATTTCAAATCTTTAAATTTTGTGTACATTCCTTCAAATTCCACTTGAATATTTCCTGTAGGCCCATGTCTTTGTTTACCTATTAATATTTCTGCTAGTCCAGCAATATCACTCATTTTTGACTGCCACTCCGCATGTTCAATTGAACCTAGTTTTGGTTGTTTTTTCTCCTCATAATATTCTTCTCTAAAAACAAATAAAACAACATCAGCGTCTTGCTCTATAGATCCTGATTCTCTTAAATCAGCTAATTGAGGTTTCTTATCATCTCTTTGCTCAACTGCTCTAGATAATTGAGATAAAGCGAGAACAGGGACGCTAAGTTCTTTTGCTAAGGCTTTTAGGCCCTGAGTAATCTCAGAAATCTCCTGAACTCTTCCATCATTTCTTTTTGAGCTACTTCTCATTAATTGAATATAATCAACTACTATAAGGCTTAACCCAAACAACCTTTTAATTCTTCTAGCTCTATTACTTAAAGTTGATATTGTTATTGCTGGTGTTTCATCTATGTACAAGGGAAGTTCATATATATCTCTAGATGTTTCAATATAACGCCCCAGCTCCTCTTCTGTTGCTTTTCCTCTTCTTATATCATTCGACTTAATTCTAGATTGTTCTGATAATATTCTTGTTGACAATTGCTCAGACGACATTTCTAGTGAAAAAAAAGCCACTGAAGATTTTAAACCTTTTAACTGAATATTTTTAGATGCATGATAAGCAATATTAGTTGCTAAAGCTGTTTTACCCATAGATGGGCGACCTGCAATTATTATCAAATCAGATTTATGAAGTCCGCCTAGTTTTTCATCTAGGTCAGTTAAACCGGTAGGCACCCCGACTATACCTTGGTCATTTTTCATTGCTTGTTCTGCCATACTAATTGACTGATCAAGAGCCAAATTAAATTTCATAAATGATTGTGAAAAAGATCCTCTTTCAGCTAAATCGAATAATAATTTTTCCGCGTCTTCAATAATTAAATCAGATGATTTATCTTCTTCAGAATTTAAAGAGTCATCTTTAATATGATGAGATATTTGGATTAGTTCTCTTTTTACAAAGTTTTCGTGCACTATTTTTGCATAGTCTATTGCCTGTTTAACTGAAGAGGAAAATCTTGTTAACTTAACTAAATACTCAACGCCACCTACATCATCGAGACCTTGATTTTTTTCAAAATAATTTTTTAAAGTAATTGGATTGGCTATCATTCCTTTACTATTTAAATTCTCGATAACTTCATAAATTTTNACGTGAATTGGGTCATAAAATTTTTCAGAATTAATTATATTAGCAATCTCATCTATGATATCGTTATTAACCAAAACTGATCCCAGTAAATGTTGTTCAGCTTCTATATTAGATGGAATNTCTTGATTTTGTTTGACATTTTTTGCAATTTCTAACTTTTCCATAAATTTATATTAATCTAAATTAAAGTATTTTAAACTTTAAGTTACACACTTTTTTTTCAACCTGTGGAAAAAATTATTTACTTTGGAGTTTATCTAATTTTTCTACTACAACTGATACTTTGGTTTGAACTTCAGAATGAAGCACAATATTGATATCAAACTGACCTATTTTATTTATCTCTTTTTTTATTATTATCTCAGATGGTCCAATTTCAGTTTTTAATTCGTCAAATATTATCTTAGATATTTCCTTTGGTTTAATTGTTGCATATAAATCACCATTTTCTTTAATTGCTTTATAAACTTTGATTTTTTTGTTTTTAATTTTGTTTGCTTTTTCAATAAATTTATTTTTTATNTCGGTATTTTTCTTATTTAATTCTGATTTATTTTTGTTAACTAACTCAATATTCTCTTTATTGGCTCTTAAAGCTTTATTTTTTTTTAGCAGAAAGTTTCTTGCGTAACCATTTTTAACTTTCACCAGGTCACCAATTTTTCCTAACTTAGAGATATTTTCCAATAAAATAACTTGCATAATATTTTTATATTATTCCTAAAATTTTTGCTTTCTTTATTTCTCTAGCAAGTTTTTTTTGTTTTCCTAAAGAGACATTGCTTATTTTAGAAGTAATAATTTTATTAGTTTCTGTAATATATTTTTGAAGTAGCGCTATATTTTTATAATCTATAACTGGAGCATTTTTTACTGAAAATGGACACTTTCTTGAGAATCTTGTGTCACTTTTTTGAAAAAGACTTAGTTTGTTTAGAGAATTTCTTGAATTTTTGAAGTTTTTTTTTCTTTTTTTCATAAGCTTTTATTTTTTTGAAAAATACTCCGTTTTTAGATCTAGATTTTTATATTTAACTGTAAGAAATCTTACAATATTGCTGTCTAGTTTTGTTTTAGATTTAATTTCATCTAACGTATTATGGTTACCTTCTAACTTAAAATGTAAAAAAATAACCCTTTGTGTAATTTTTTATTTTTCTTTTAAAATTAAGCAATCCCCACTTTTCAATTTTTAGAACTTTTCCTGAATTTTTATTAATTATTTCTTGGTATTTTGTTTCAATAGCATCAACATCTTTTTGAGAAAGATTTTGTTTAGCTATAACTGTGTGTTCGTAGTAATTCATATAAAAAGTATCAATATTTACGGCGTTTTATACTATTATAAAAAAGTCATTTCAACATGAATTATAAGCATGTATATCAATTAAAATGAAAGCAATTATATTTCCAGGGCAAGGTTCTCAAAAAGCAGGTATGGCTTCTGAATTTGAAAGCAATTTTAAGGTAGTTAGAGATATTTTCGAAAGAGTTGATGAAGTTCTTAAATTTAGTTTATCAAAAATTATTTTAAGCGGGTCAGACGANGATCTCGTTAAAACAGAGATTACTCAACCAGCGATTTTAACAACGAGTTTTGCAATATTCAGTGTATTAAAACAAGAGTTTAATTTTGATTTATCCAAAATCAAATTTATTGCAGGTCATTCATTAGGAGAATACAGTGCCTTGGTTGCCTCAGGATCATTATCTTTGGAAAATGCAGTTACTTTAGTACATGAAAGAGGAAAACAAATGCAAGCTGCAGTTCCTGAAGGCCAAGGAGCTATGTTAGCCGTTATGGGTCTCGATATTAAAGAATTAAACTTTTATTTAAACAAATTTGAAAAAAAAACAGGTATCTGTGAAATCGCTAATGATAATTCTCCGGGACAAATAATTTTAAGCGGTAGCAAAGAAACTTTAATAAACTTTAGCAATATTTTAAAAACCGAAAAAAAAAGATCAATTTTTTTACCAGTAAGTGCTCCATTTCATTGCTCACTTATGAAATCTGCTGCTGAAAATATGAAATTGTTTTTACAAAAAACAGATTTTAAAGACCCAAGTTTGCAACTTGTAAGCAATGTTACAGCCTTACCTGTTGAAAAAGACGGCGATATAAAAGATCTGTTATACAAACAAATATTTTCTCAAGTAAGATGGAGAGAAACCGTAGAATACATGATAAAAAATGATATAAATGATTTTATTGAAATTGGACCTGGAAAAGTATTAAGTGGACTTGTAAAACGAACAAATGCTAAGGTATTGACAAGAAGTATTAATAAAATTGATGACATCAAAAATTTATAATGATTAATTTAAAAAATAAAAAAGTTTTAATTACTGGTGCTACTGGTGGGATAGGGGGTGCTTTAGTAAAAAAATTTTTATCACTTAATGCTGAAGTATTAGGAACAGGCACTAATACTGAAAAACTTGAAAGTCTTAAAAAAAATTTTAGTAAAATTAGAGTCAAAAAATTTGATATTTCATCACATTCAAGTATAGAAAAATTTATAGACGAAGTCTCTGAGGAATTGGGTGGCCTAGATATTCTTGTAAATAATGCAGGTATAAATAGAGATAATTTATCATTAAGAATGAAAAATGATGAATGGCAAAAAGTGATTGATATTAATTTAACTTCAACATTTTTATTATCTAAGCATGCAATAAAAAAAATGCTTAAAGGTGACTCAGGAAGAGTCATAAATATAACATCAATAGTCGGTCATACTGGAAATATAGGTCAATCAAATTATGCGGCTTCAAAAGCAGGGACAGTTGGTATGTCAAAAAGTCTTTCGATAGAGTACGCTAAGAAAAATATTACCATAAATTGCGTCTCACCAGGTTTTATAGTTTCAGACATGACGAATAGCATCCCAGAAAAAATTAAATCAATTCTTTTATCTAAAATTCCAATGGGNAAAATGGGTTCCGGGGATGATGTGTCTAATTGTGTAGCTTTTTTAAGTTCTGATGAAGCTTCTTATATAACAGGGGAAACAATTCATGTTAACGGTGGAATGTATATGGCTTGACAATTTGTATTAATAATCTTAGTAAGATTGTAATAACAAAAATAAGGAAAATTCATGTCAAAAGAAATAGGATCAAAAGTAAAAAAAATAGTTGCCGATCACCTTGGTGTTGAAGAAGAGAAAGTTGTCGATGAAGCTAGCTTCATAGATGACCTTGGTGCAGATAGTCTGGATACTGTGGAATTAGTTATGGCCTTTGAGGAGGAGTTTGGCTCAGAGATATCTGATAGTGAAGCGGAAAAAATTCTTACTGTAGGTGATGCAATAAAATTTATTGAGAGCAAGTCCGCTCAATAAGTAAAAAGGGATTACTCTTGGGTTTTAATATTGTATTATCTTCACCTTCAGGTGCTGGCAAAACCACAATTACAAAAAAAATAAGTCAAAAATATCCAAATATTAAAATTTCTATTTCTCACACTACGAGAAAACCAAGGCCTAACGAGATAGATGGAGTTGATTATCATTTTGTGAGCAGAGANAAGTTTGAAAAACTTATCAAAGAAAACAATTTCTATGAGCACGCAAAAATTTTTGACAACTANTATGGANCATCAAAAAAATCTGTTAATTCACTACATGAAGAAAATTACGATGTTATCTTTGACATTGACTGGCAAGGAACAAAACAATTATCTAAATTTAAAGAATTAAACTTAATAAAAATATTTATTTTACCGCCAGATAAAAAAGAGTTAAAAAAAAGGCTTGTAAAAAGAAATCAAGACAATAATCAAATTGTTGAAAAAAGATTAAAACAATATGAAAATGATGTGCAACACTGGTTTGACTATGACTATGTTGTTATTAATAATGATCTAGAAAGTTGCTTCAGCCAAATAGAAAAAATAATAGAAAATCACAAAACAAAGAATACTTCTTTCATTTAATAAGTTTTTTTTCATAATATTCAGTAATTTTATAGAACAAGTGTTCACTTATATTTTCAGGTCTTAATGTTAAGTCTATATTCAAATTTTTTATAAACCTATCATTATCCATTTTAAGTTTTTTAAATGTTTTATTTATCATCTTTCTTTTGTTTGAAAAAAAAATATTTGTTATATATTCTAAATTATTTATTGAATTAAATGTAACTTCTTTTCGTAAAACTGGTAAAAATTCTATTACTATTGAGTCCACTTTTGGTTTAGGAAAAAAACAATTTTTTGATACATAAAAATAATTTAAAATTTTTAATCTAGATTTTGTTATAATTGATAATCTAGAATAGTTTTTACTTCCCAAATTTGCAATTATTTTTTCTCCAACTTCTTTTTGAAACATAAATATTAATTTTCTAAATTTTGGTGGCCAAGGGTCGAGTTTTAAAAATTTTATCAAAATTTGTGTTGAAATATTGTAAGGTAAATTACCTAAAATAATTGCATCTTTAGAGATTAGTTTTTCAAGTTTTAAATTTAATATATCACCACTNATTACAAGTAAATTTTTTTCACTTTTAAAAATAGTTTTAAGTTTCTCAACAAATACTTTATCTTTTTCGATACAAATTATCTCTTTTGGTATTAATTTTAATATCTCCTTAGTCAGATTACCCGTACCAGCACCGATCTCGATAACTTGTTTATTTTTTAGTGATGTTAAGGAAAGAATTTTCTTAGAAATATTCTTATCTATTAATAAATTTTGCCCTAAGGATTTTTTAAAATTCATTTAATAAGCTTAGAAATTATCTCAATACACTTATTAAGACTCTCTGGACTGGAAATATTGAGTTTTTTTTTATCTAAAGCTACTCCATGATCAGGTGACATTCTAATATAAGGTAATCCCAAAGTTATATTTACAGCATCAAATCCAAATAATGCTTTAAAGGGGGTNAAAACTTGATCGTGGTACATACCTACAATTACATCAAATTTTTTTAAGTAATCTTCAAAAAAAATTGTATCAGCAGGAAAGGGACCTGAGACGTCCAATCTTTTTTTTAAAATNTTTATAGCAGGAATAATCGTTTTGACTTCTTCTGAGTTTTTTTTTAGCTCGAAATTATGTGGATTTAAACCTAAAACTGCAATACGAGGTTTCTTATTGAAATATCTAAAATAAAATTTATTTAGCGTATCTATCTTATTAATTATTAATTTTTTTTTTTAGTAATTTTGAAATTTCTTTAACTTTTATATGAGTTGTTAATGGAACAACAGAAAGTTTTTTATTATAAATTATCATAACTTCTGAGTTATAAATATTATTTTTTTTAGCTAAAAACTCTGTTANACCAAGGTTCTTGTTTTTAAATACATTTCTTTTATTTATAGAACAATTAATTATACCTCCTATTTTTCTCTGCAAACATAATTCATGACCTAGAGCTAAGCACTTCTTAATATATACTGAACTTTCTTTAGGGCTCACAGAAAATGCTTTTTTAAACTTTAATGGTACGTCCAATACATTCAAACTATTAGCTTTTTTTTTAAAATCTTCGAATTTGTTAAATTTTTTTACCCTTTTTTTTATCTTTAAAATTTTAAGTTGTAATTTAAGTAGATTATAATTGCCTATAATGACTGCTTTCTTTTTATAAGCAATAGACTTAGCTAGTATTTCTGAATTTATACTATTTGGTTCCCCTAAAATAATTCCAAAGTTTTTCATCTAATTTCAATATAAGATTTTTTTTCTATATCTAAATAATGAGAATCTGAGAAAATATTCAACTTTTCCTCTTTCTTTCTTTTAATTATGTCTCTTTCTATTTTTACGATATTCATGTCGTTTTGGTTCAAGGTTCTTTTATCATTAAGTTTTATAATAACAATATTATTATTTATTTTAATAGGTTCTGACGTTTGCATTTTACTTAACTTTAAGATTTCTTTCAGATAACTTTCTGAAATCGACTGTGAAGAAACCCATCCTATTGATCCTCCTTGAGTTGAAGAAATAGAATTACTGTAAATATTTGCAGACTTTTCAAAACCATTTACTTTTATACTTTCCAAAATAATATTTAATTTATTTTCATCATAGTTTTCTAAGACAATTTCTGACAGATTATACTCTTGAACTTCACTTTTTTTTTCAATTTGTTTATTAAGTTCTGATTTTATTAATTCTTCATCAACATCTAATTGTTTTCTGTATAAAGAATAAATTAACGTATTCCATTTAAAGCCTAATATTACTCCTTCGATATATAAATTATAATTTGCTCCATATTTTTTAAACTGATCTTCCAAACTGAGATTTTGAAGTCCCAAACTTTTTTCAATAGAATTTATATAATTATTTACATCTATCTCACTATATTTATCAATTTTAAATTTCTCTATTTCAGTTTTTTTAATAATTTTTTTTTTAAGACTAGTAAAAGCTATTGACCGCAAATTATTAAATTCTTTGGGATTTGCCGCTCTGTTTGATAAAGCTAAAATAGTGTTAATTTCATTTATGATGTCGTAATTTGTAACAATTTCATTTCCTATTTTTGCGACAATTTTATCTTTTATATTTGCATAAATGTGGTTAGTGATATTCATAAAAAAAAATAAAAGAAAAAGAATTTTTTTAAATTTCATTTTATTGTGCAGGCGCTGTAACAGTTCCTAAAGGAGAAAAAGTTATTTTGAAAATCAGCGAGTCTTCGGGTTCTAAGTCTCGATCCCTATAGAACTCTCGTCTGAAGGCAACACCAGCTTTTAAGCAATCATTAATATACTCATAACTTAAATCATAAAATTCGGCGGAATTAGAAAGTAAGTTACGCTTAGCCCCAAAGGAGATAAGACCATTATTAAAATTAAATCCTGCTTTTGTTTGAAGATATTTTGTGCTCCCAATATGTTGACTTTCTTCTAAAAAGCCTATGTTGAAACTTGTTTTGGGATATACAATATCAAGATCTATTTGATTTTTATTAAACTCCCGTAAGTTCTGATCAAGTAAAAAATTATTTGTGATTTTAGCATTTTCATTAAAGCTAAATGATGTTTCTCCAATTATATCAGACATTTTTTCATTTAATGTTGACTTCGATGGCATATCCCTGTTTTCCTTAACATTAATAATTTGACCTAAGCTAAACTTAAATTGTTCGTTTTTAATTTCGTTATTTTTAGTTAAGTTATTTATTTTAAAATCAAATCCTAAACTAATACTTGAACCAGTATCAACTTTATCGATAGATTTTATTTTGTTTAATTTATACAAATCAGAATAATTTAAAGTTTTAGACTCCTTAGATATATTTCTAGAGTCATTTGGTGAAATTTTTAGTAACATTTTTGGCTTGAAAACATTTAATTTATTATCTTCTCTAAATTTAAATAGCCCCAATTCAGACTTAAAACCCAATGCACCATAAAATTCAGATACTGAATCTTCAGTTTTATAATTATTTACATTTTTAGCCTGATAATTTACATTTTTAAATAATCCTAGAAACTCATTTTCAAAACCAAATTTATTTATCCAACTATTAGAAACCCAATTAAATTCATTGGAAATAACATCTGTTTGTTTGTCTACATCAAAATTTTTGACTAAAATTTCGGATTTTAAATCAACTATACCCAGATTTTCACTCATTAGTAAATTTTTCTCCAGGGAAGCTTCAGGGTAAATAAATTCAAATCTTTCATTGCCAGTTTTTGAAAGACTTTCAAAAGCCGATATTTTTGTATTAAAAAACAAATCTTTTTTTTGATAACCATAATCAACTGAGTTTTTTATAGTATCATCTAAGTAATCTACTAATGAGGTTTGTAGTTTGTTTATTTTTGGGTATGTACTGTTAGACACATGCTGTAAATTTACTTCTAAATTACTTATATTGTCTGTTTCTTCAATGAAAGATTTGTAAAATTTTGTAAAAAGATGGGTTCTAGCTCCTGGAGTTTTTTTATTTGATTTATTTTTGTAACCTTCCGTGTATCCACCATCTACAATTAAAAAGGATTTGGCAAAGTCTTGTCTATACTCTGTTAGATATAAAGGTTCATTACTAGAATGAAATCTTGGGGTAAATGTAATATCTTTATCATTAGCTATATTCCAAAAATAAGGTATATCTATTCCTGAACCCATATTTGTACTATTTGAAAATGTAGGTACAAGGAAACCCGATCTTCTATTAACTGTCGGGTCGGGGTGTGACAATCTAGGAAAATAAAATATCGGGAAATCATAAATCTTTAAAATTGCATTTTCATAATAAACAGTTTTTTTTGAATTATTATGTTTTATTTGTTTTGCTCTAAGTTCCCATGGAGGACACTTTTCATTTTCTCTGTATTCACAAAAAGTAAAAACACCTTTTTGAACTGATGATACATCTTTGTCTATTGATACACTATTTGCAAAAATTCTAGGATTATTTCTTACGTCATCTTTTAAAGAATTATCATTTAAAAATATTTTAGCGTCCGAACCTACAATTTTTTTCTTTTTTTCATCAATATAAAGCTGTTTAAATTTATAAATATTTTTTTTTTTATCCTCTAATTTGATATCTCCTTTAGAAAAAAGAATATTTTTTATAGAATTATAATTAAACATATTAACTAAAATTATATTTCCATCTGGATCTATAATTTTTGTAGGAAAATTTGATTTTATAATCTTATTTTTGTTATCGAAGATAACATTTTGGCTCTCAAAAAAATAGTTTTCACTAGTGACAACTGAAGTTAATCCAATACTATTAAGTAAATCATCTTCCTTAGAATAGTAAGCTTCTTCAGCTTTTAAAATATTGTTACTTTCATCTTTTGCTTTAATATTTCCTTTAAAAATAATCTTTGATTCCTTTTTATTTAATTTTACCTCAGATGAAGTTATTTCTAAATTTGTAGCGTACAAATTAGACGTCAAAAAAAGGAATAAAAAGATTTTTATTATAAAATTATTTTTCATTAATTTGAAGTAATCCTATACTATTTATTAAACCTATAATGATTATCGGAATCCATACTGATATTTCTGGCGCAATTCTGTCAGATTTTCCTAAAGCAACAGATAAATCTTTCATATAATAAATTATTGCACACGTAAGCACAGCTATCATTAAATAATTTATATTGTTAGAATTTCTAGTATTTATTGTAAAAATAGCTGCCAAAACTGTCATTAAGCCAAGAAAGAAAGGTAACGCAAAAAATGAATTAATTTTTTCTGATATTGTTGTTTTTTCGTATCCTCTCATAATTAAATTTTTATCTCTAGTGAGTAATTCAATAAAAGAAATTGTATCTAAGTTCTTAAAAAGACTGTTTAATTTATCGACATTATAAAAAGAGACAAATTCCATATTTTCTGATTTTTTAATTTTTATATTTCCTTCTTTATCAAAATTGAAAATTTTTGGATTCTTAATATCCCACGCGTTATTTGAAATATTGGCTTTTTCAGCCTCTATTCTTTGTGTAATGACATTCTCTTCTGAGATAACATTTATTGAAACATCAATTAAATGGTTGTTTTCCAATCCTTCAGCATTAATTATATATAAATTATTTTTTTTTGTTTCTTTAATCCAAACACCATTTCTATTTATTGTTACGAGATGATCAGTATCCTTAGAATAATTAGATTTAGTCTTTTCATAATACTTGACCATATTTGATGTTACTGGGTTGACTAGTATCAAAATTAAAATTCCCCAAAAAAAAGATAAAATACTTATTAATGAAATAATTTTAGCGTTTGAATATCCAAATACTTTTAAAGTTAATAGTTCATTATTATGTTTTATAGAAATAAAAAACCACATTGCTGAAACAAAAATTATAAAAGGCATTAAATTTATAAAAATTAAATTTGGAATATATGATAAAGTCAAAACTATAGGTAGCAACAAACTTTCATTTGAATTTTTAAAAAATTCTACTTCTTCAAAAAGATTTAAAATCAAACCCAAACAAAAAGATATCAAAATTGCGTTGAATAAAATTTTAGAATAATAACTCATCAAATAATTGTTAATTTTATTATTCATTTTAATTCTTTTGAGAACTTGTTTATTAAAATTAAATAGAGTATTGGCAGTAGAGCAATCGGTGTTAAAGAGTAAATATAAAAACCAACATTTGAAATTCCAGAATATCTAACCAGCAGCTCTGATAAAACTAGCAATGTAAAACTTAGTGTGAAAAAAATATATCTATTTAAGATTTTTGTTTTTTTATTTTTTGTATAAATCAATACAAATGAAATTAAAATTGAAACCAAAGGAATATAAAGAGGCATCAGAAATCTTCTTGAAAAATTTTCTATTACTATTGCAATATTATTTTTAGGACAATTTTTAACGTATGTTTCAGACACTTGATTATAATAATGGTCTTTTAAACAATTTAAAATTTTATATGTTGAAGTTTCTTGAATCTTCACATCTTTGATTACTCTATTATCTAAATTACTAAAATTTAAAAGAGTTTTATTAAATTGAATGATTTTAACAGTATCGTTATTTTCATAAGATTGAATAAAACCATTTTCTAGAATAATTTTATTTTTTTTAACAACTCCTTTTTCAGCGATGACCGTTTTATTTTTAGCTGTAGAATTTTCAGGTAATAAACTATTTAAATTATTTCCATCATCTTTAATAAAAATATTTTTAATTATGTTGTCTTCTTTTTCACCTATATAAAAAGTTAATCCTTTAAAAGCATCAGAAAAAGCATTTGGTTTTAAAAGGTTGGTGACGGTATCAACCCCAGATTGCTTAATAAGACCTCTAGATTTATTCAAGGCGTTCGGGGTAATTATTGTAGAAAATAATATATAAAATAACATTGTAGACACTGAGAGAAGAAAGAACAAGTTAGTTATTTTTGATTTTGCTATCCCCGAAGTCCATAAAACCAAAAGTTCATTTTGCCGCTCTAATCTAATTATGGTTAACAATAAAGCTAATAAAAAACTTAACGGAATAAATTTTGTCATAATATTTGTTAAATTAAGAAGAGAGTAGGTAAAATATGTAGAGGTAGAGTACCCACTATCCACAATAAGATCCAAAAAATTTACAGCTCTTACCGTCCAAGCTATTAACGAAAGTGAAAACAATATAAGCACAAAAGACTTTATGAATTCTAACGATATGTAGTTATAAATCTTGTTTTTAAACATGAGAATTTGTTATATAAAATAATGCAACTTTGATTAAAACTCAACCTATGATAGTACACTATGACTAATAATCCATTGAAATATTATGTTTTTGAACATATATACCATTTAAATCTATTTATTTAAACTTATGTCTATAAAAATAAACTATACTAATAAATCTGCGAGCAAAAACTCATCTAATACAGTTTTATTCTCTGATGAAAAATTTAATTTAAACAGTTTAAAAAAATTTCTATCAAATACTGAATTTTCTTATATCAAAGATTTGTTGAAAATTAGTGACTTAAAAAAAAATTTGTTAGTTTTTGAGCTTAATTCAAATAAAAAAATAGTTTTAATATCTATTAAAAATAATCTTAAGACTTCTGACATTGAAAGCTTAGGAGCTGAATTTTTCGGAAGAATAAACTATGGAAAGAATAGTGAGTATTTTATATTTTCTGACAGCGTTAAAACTAAGCATGAAAACTTTTTGGGTTATTTTCTCCATGGTCTAAAATTAAAATCTTACGAGTTTAACAAATACAAGACAAAAAAGGATAAAAGATTAATCGTTTTAAATGTAACTGGTAATAAAAATAAACCTTCAGAAAAAAGTCAATTAAAGTTTAAAGCCTTAGAAGAGGGTACATTTTATGCGAGAGACTTGGTCTCAGAACCAGGAAATATTTTACATCCTGACGAGTATGCAAAAAGATTAAATTTACTCAAGAAAGATGGTTTGAAAATTAATATATATGATGAAAAAAAATTGAAAAAACTTGGCATGCATGCATTACTTGGAGTAGGCCAAGGAAGTATTAGAGGATCATATCTTGTAACAATGGAGTGGAATGGAGCAAAAAATAATTCTAAACCCTTGGCTTTTGTTGGAAAAGGAGTTTGTTTTGATACAGGTGGATATTCTTTGAAACCAGCAAGATTTATGGAAGACATGACATATGATATGGCGGGTTCAGCTACAGTGGTTGGTTTAATGAAAAGTTTAGCTTTAAGAAAAGCTAAGGTTAACGCTGTCGGAGTTGTAGGGCTTGTAGAAAATATGGTAAGTGGTAATGCCCAAAGACCAGGAGATATAGTTAAATCTTATAGTGGCAAAACAATAGAGGTTTTAAATACGGATGCAGAAGGTAGATTAGTTTTAGCAGACGCTTTAACTTTTACTGAAAAAAAATTTAAACCCAAATTTATTGTCGATTTAGCAACTTTAACAGGGGCTATAATAGTTTGTCTGGGATCAGAGTATGCAGGACTATTTTCAAATGATGATAAATTATCAAAACAAATTTATAATGCAGGTGAAAAAGTCGAAGAGAAAGTTTGGAGAATGCCTCTCCACAAAAATTATGATAAGCTTATGAATTCAAAAAACGCTGATATGCAAAATATAAACTATATTGGTGGCGCTGGATCAACGACTGCAGCTCAGTTTTTGCAAAGATTTATATTAGATAAAACTCCATGGGCTCATCTAGATATCGCAGGAATGGCATTCTCAAAGTATGGTGGAGCTTTAAATTCAAGTGGTGCTACAGGTTTTGGTGTTAGATTATTAAATCAACTTGTTGAAGAAAATTATGAGTAATGGAGAAAGGACACTTTCGATTATTAAACCTGATGCAGTTGAGAGAAATTTGTCAGAAAAAATTAAATCAATTTTTTTAAAAAATAACCTATTAGTTTTAGATACTAAAAAACTTCATTTATCAAAAGACGAAGCGGCTGAATTTTATAAAGTTCATCAGTCTAAACCATTTTATGATCAACTTTGTAATTATTTATCATCTGGGCCAATAGAAGTTATGATCTTAGAGGGTGAAAATGCTGTTTTAAAGAATAGAGAATTGATGGGTGCTACTGACCCAAAAAATGCAAAGGATGGGACTATCAGAAAACTTTATGGCGTTTCTATTGATAAAAACTCTGTTCACGGTTCAGATTCCGTAGATAACGCAAAAATTGAAATAAATTTTTTTTTTAATAAATAGATTACTTCATAATTTTGATAATAGCTTCAGAAAATGCATTATGCTCAAGTTTTTGGGTCTTTTTTTTCAAGGTTTCAATATTGTCTTTATTATCTATATAAAAGAATTTTTTTAAAATTATATTACCTGAGTCAAGTTTTTCTGTTACGTAATGTACAGTACATCCTGTTTTTTTTTCTTTTTGACCCAATGCTTTCGCAAAAGTATTAAGTCCTTTAAATTTTGGTAAAAGCGATGGGTGAATATTAATGATAGATTTTCCAAAAGAACGTATAAAATTTTTAGATAAAATTTTCATATAACCAGCTAACAAAATTAAATTTACTTTATTATGCTTTATCTTAATTAATATTTTATCTTCAGCAAGATTCAGTTTATTATTTATTATCAAATAGGGAATGGACCACTTTCTTGCATATTTAAGGCCATCAGCTTTTTTATTGTTACTTATAACTAGTTTAATCTTTATTGGGAAGTTGTAATTATTTGAATTAAGGATAAGTTTTTTTAAATTTGATCCTTTTCCAGATATAAAAACACAAGTATTAATCTTTACCATTTTATTTTATTATATAAGTTTAACCTTTTAGAATTTTTAGATATATAGCCTATTTCGTAAGGGTAAAATTGTTTTGAAAAATATCTTTTTATCTTTTTAAAATTTTCTCTTTTTGTAATAATACAAAATCCAACACCACAATTAAATGTTCTTAACATCTCCTTATCAGATATATTTTTAGATTTAAGCCAAGAAAAAATTTTTTGAACTTTAATTTTGGATAGGTCAATATTGGCTGTAAGATTTTCAGGAATTGATCTGATAACATTTTCAATTATCCCACCTCCAGTGATGTTCGCAGCTGAATTGATTAGTTTTTTTTTGTTTAAATTTAATATTTCATTCACATAAATTTTTGTTGGATTAAGTAAATTCTTTTTTATCTGTATTGGTAATTTATTTTTTTTTAAGATATTCCTAACTAACGAATAGCCATTAGAATGTATTCCTGAAGATGGTATGGCAAGTATAATGTCTCCTTTTTTAACATTTTCTTTTTTTAGAATTTTTTTTTTGGATACAATACCGGAGCTAAATCCAGCTAAATCAAATTTATTTTTTTTATATATCCCTGGCATTTCAGCGGTTTCACCTCCTACTAGTGAGCAGCCAGCTAATTTGCACCCTTTTAAAATTCCGTTTAAAATTTTTTTTAATTTTGAAAATTTAATTTTATCTATAGCAATATAGTCTAAAAAAAATAATGGTTTTGCTCCTTGAACAATCAGATCATTTACACACATTGCTACAAGATCGATACCTATTGTATTTAATTTGTTGTATTTATCTGATAATTCTAATTTTGTCCCAACACCATCCGTACAAGAGACAATTACCGGGTCTTTTATGCCTAGATGATTTATATCATAAAAAGAGGCAAATGTGCCTATCTCACTTAAGTTCGCTTTTTTGACATTTTTTTTAGTTAGTTTACCAACATGTTTAACGAATTTATTTCCCAAAGAAATATTTACGCCGCTATTTTTATAACTATAGAGTTTTTTTTTCATGAATAATAATGATAATTAATAAAATATGAAAAATATAAAATTTATATTTATTATTGTAATCATTTTATTCAAAACTGGAAATGTTTTATGTGTTGAGAGTATTTTTACTGTTAATAATATAGAGGTAGATAAAAATGCCTTTAAAAATAAAGAAGAATTAATAAACATAGCTTTTAAAAAAGGATTTGAAAAGCTAAACAGCAAAATATTACTAGAGAAGGATTTCATAAAATTAAAAAATACAAATCTTAGAAATATTAAAAATTTAGTTTCTCATTATCAAATAGTAAAAAATAAAGATCAAAAAAATCAGAATTTTGAAATAATAAATTTATATTTTAAAAGAGATAAAATGTATAATTTTTACAGTCAAAAAAATATTAGATATAGTGATGTAAGTGGCAAGATTTTAAAAATTTTACCAGTTTTAATATTAAATGAGGAAATATTTATTTATGATAATAATTTCTTCTACGAAAATTGGTTAAAAAAAAAAGTAGACAAAAAAACTGAAAATATTGAATATTTGTTTCCTTTTGAAAACTTAGAAACCATCGAAATAATTAAAAACAATCAAAATAATCTAGAAACAATTAATTTAAATAATATTTTTGATAAAGATAATGAAAAAGATAATCTTTTCATAATAATTGATTACAACAAGGAAAAAACAAAATTTTTTTTAAAAGGAACTATTTCCTCAAAAAAAATAATACGAAACCTCAGCTTGACAAATAAAATGGCTGAAAAAATTGAATATCGGGATATTTTAATATTTTTAAAAAAGGAAATCCTTGAACTGGTTAAGTCACAAAATATAATAGATATTGGTACCCCGTCTTTTTTAAATGTTAATTTTTCTCTAAAAAATATTAATGATTTGTTTTTATTCCAAAATATTTTGAATGAAATAGATCTGGTGGAAAATTTTAATGTCAGAGAATTTAATAATAAATATGCTTATGTGAATATAAAGTATTACGGCAAAATTAATAAGATTAAAGAAAAACTAATTGAAAAAGGACTAAAAATTAAATTTAAAAATAATCAGTGGAGCGCGAGGTTAAAATAAATTGAATCAATTAGTTTTTAAATTTCCTTTCAAAACAACATATTTTGAAAAAGATTTTTTTGTTTCAAAAAATAATTTTGAAGCCTATAAATTAATCGAGAGCTGGCCAAAATGGACTGATAAAAAAATAAATATATTTGGACCTAGCGGTTGCGGCAAGACCCATTTAATAAATATTCTTGGTAAAAAATTAAAATTACTTTCAATAAATTCAAATAATTTTGACGAAAAAATAAATAATTTGATAGAAAATTATGATTGCATAGTGATAGAAAATTATAATTCAAATATTGATGAAAATTTACTTTACTCATTTATAAATCAAGTTTCACAATTAAATAAGATTTTAATAATAAATTCTATAAAAAGTGTTAAAAACTTAAGCACTAATTTGATCGATTTAAAATCTCGGCTTAACAGTTTTATGGAAATTCAGATTAGTCTGCCTACCGATGACCTTATAAGAGTCATAATATCCAAAACTTTCTCTGATAAACAGATTGAACTAAACAAAAAAAATTTAGAATTTATTATCAAAAATATTGAGCGATCTTATGAAAAAATATTAAAATTTACCAAAGATATTGACAGTTTATCTTTATCTACTGGAAAATCGGTAAATATTAATTTAATAAAAAAAGTACTATTTGATGAATAAATATAGAACTCATAATTGTTCAGAACTAACAGAAAATGAAAATAATAAAGTTGTAACTTTATCTGGATGGGTGCACCGAAAAAGAGACCATGGAAATTTATTATTTATAGATCTGAGAGACCATTTTGGATTAACCCAATGTGTTGTTGAAAATAGTAATAAATTTTTTAAAACGCTTGAAAAAATTAGACCAGAGTCTGTAATAAGTGTTATCGGCAAAGTTGTCAAAAGAGAAAAGGGCACTGAGAATTTAGAATTATCTACTGGAAAAATAGAAGTAAGTATTCAAACTGTTAAAATTTTAGCAGAGGCTAATGACTTACCAATGCCTGTTTTTGGTGAACAAGATTATCCAGAGGATATTAGATTAAAATATAGATTTTTAGATTTAAGAAGAGATGCAATGCATAAAAATATTGTGCTAAGATCAAAAGTTATATCATTTATAAGATCTGAAATGTTAAAATTAGGTTTTTTGGAATTTCAAACACCAATTTTGACTTCATCAAGCCCTGAGGGTGCTAGAGATTTTTTAGTACCAAGCCGTTTAAACCCCGGAAAATTTTATGCATTACCACAAGCACCACAACAATTTAAACAATTAATAATGGTTTCTGGTTTTGATAAATATTTTCAGATAGCACCTTGTTTCAGAGATGAAGACGCAAGGGCAGATAGAAGTCCGGGCGAGTTTTATCAATTAGACTTGGAAATGTCTTTTGTAGAGCAGGAAGATGTATTTGAGGTTATCGAAACTTTGATGGTTAACTTATTTAAAAAATTTTCTACAAAAAAAATTTTAAAAGCTAAATTTCCAAAAATTCCTTATGAAGAAGCAATGCTTTGCTATGGTACAGATAAACCTGACTTAAGAAATCCTTTGATAATAAAAGATATAACAAATATATTTACAAGAGATGATGTAAAATTTGATATTTTTAAAAAATTAATATCAAAAGGGTCTAAGGTAAGATGCATTGTTACAAAAAATACTAAAGATAAACCTAGAAGTTTTTTTGATAATATTGACAAATGGGCTAAAGAACAAGGTGCATCAGGATTAGCTTATTTTACAATAGAAAAGACAGAAAAAATTTCAGCTAAAGGCCCAATTGGAAAATTTTTTAGTGAAGCCTCTCTTAAAGAGTTAATGAAAAACTGTGAGTTAGATATTGGTGACAGTATATTTATGGCTTGTGGCGGGGTTAATGAAGTTGAAAGAATTTTATCTCTTTCAAGAGATAAAATTGCAAAGGAATTAAATTTAATAAACCAAAATCAATTCGCTTTTTGTTGGATTGTTGATTATCCTATGTTTGAGGTAGATGAGCAAACAAAAAAAATTAAGTTTAGCCACAACCCTTTCTCTATGCCTCAAGGAGATATAGAAAAATTAGATCTTAAAAATCCGTTAAATATCAAAGCATATCAATATGATATTGTATGTAACGGTGTTGAGCTATCTTCAGGAGCTATCAGAAATCATATACCCGAATTAATGTATAAACTTTTCTCTATAGCTGGATATGAAAAAAATGATGTAAATGAAAAATTTAGCGGAATGATAAACGCACTAAGTTTTGGAGCACCACCTCACGGGGGGATTGCACCTGGAGTTGATAGAATTGTGATGTTATTGGCTAATGAAAAAAATATACGAGAGGTGACTTTGTTTCCTATGAATCAAAATGCACAAGATCTTATGATGATGGCCCCTTCCAATGTAGATGATAAACAGTTAAAAGAGCTTAGTATTAAAAAAGATATTAAAAAAAATTAGTTTTTTGATTTCAAATTTAAACGAATATCACTCAAGTCGACTAACTTTTCTTCATAATTACTTCTTACAAAACCTTTAGAAGTGATATTTTTGACAATTTTAAGGAACTTATCATCACCGTTGATATTATCATTATTTTGAATCTTAGAAATAGAGGGAGTATGTGCTAAATCTTCTTTTCCCAAATAAGAGATAGCAAGCTCTCTAAAAACATAGTCTAAAATCGAAGTTGCGCTCAAAATTCTATCATTTCCATCTACTTTTCCAGAGGGTTCAAATTTAGTATCTATAAATGCATCGACAAATTCATCTAGCGGCACTCCGTATTGCAAACCCAAAGAGATTGCAATTGCGAAGTTATTCATCAAAGCTTTTACTAATTCACCTTCTTTATTTGTATCTATAAAAATTTCACCGATTTTTCCATCATCATACTCTCCGGTATGAAGATATATCTTATGTTCACCTATAGAAGCTTTTTGTATATAGCCTTTTCTTCTGTCAGGCATTTTAAATCTACTTCCTAATTTGTTTTGTATTTTATTTTGAACTTCTGTTTTATTTTTAACTAAATTATTTACTTTTTTCTGGATATCTTTATCTATAATTTCGACTTTTTCCTCTTTTTTATTACCCTCAGGATTGTTTTCTCCTATTTTCTTGGTTTTTCTATTATTTAATTTGACCTCTATAACTTCGACTGTCCCATCATCTCTTTTGTCAATTTCTGACATAGATTTTTCGCTCAATTCATTTAGATTATGAACAGTTTTAAAAGTGCAGGTATAATAAGTTTCGACTATATATTTTTTCATTTTTTTTTGATGAATCTGATAATTGAACATATATATAAATTGTAGTAAGTGTCTATAATATAATAATACAATTATAAATTGTGTGGATTTAGTATGTTAGGATTAAAACAAATTTTTACTTGGTGGAACAGAAATACCTTTGGAACTTTTCTTAAAACTTTATTTTCTGGGAAATATGTGGGAAAAGATGAAAGTGGTAATAAATATTATAAGAATAAAAAAGATGATAGATGGGTCATTTATTCTAAGGACATCGAAGCTACAAAAATCACCTCAGATTGGTTTCTATGGATGCATCATACTGTAAATGAAATACCTTCTGCCTCGCAAAAAAAATATGATTGGCAGAAAAATCACTCTGAAAACTTATCTGGTTCTGACAAAGCTTATAAACCCAGCAGAATATCGAAGAAGATAAAATTTAAAAATTATGAAACTTGGAAAAATTAATTTTTTACCTATTTTATTCTTTATTTCATTAACAAGTTTAAATGCTGAAGATAAAATCCTTACGGCTCCAATCATAAATTTAGAAAATTTAGAACCAAGTTATGAGAATTTAGAAAATGAAAAAGATACTGTATCTAATTCTAATACAATAATAAAAAAAAGAAAAGTTATTAACAAAAAAAAAGATAATATAAAATTTGTAAATTTAATTGGATTGGATAAAATAACAGCTAAAACAATACCAATTAAGATTAGACTCGGAGAAACTGCAAAATTCGGTCTGTTAGAGATCAAAGCTTTGAAATGTGGAGTATCTGATCTTTCCAAAACTAAAAATAATTCAGTAGCTTATATACAAGTAAGAGATATATCGGAAAATCAAAACGAAAAAGTTTTTATCTTTAATGGATGGACTTTTTCATCTAATCCCTCATTAGCTCCAATAGATCATGCAATATATGATATTTGGTTAGTAAGTTGTGATAGTGTTTAAAAAAATTTTTCTTTCCCTAACCAGTTAGTATCAAATGAAGAGTCTTGAAATTTTTTATGTTTTAATATCTTTTTATGTAACCCTATAGTAGTTGTTATTCCTTCTAATACAAATTCATCTAATGATCTCAATGTTCTTTGTATAGCTTCTGTTCTATTTCTACCTTTACATATNACTTTAGCGATTAGGCTGTCATAATAAGGTGTCACTTTACAACCCTGAAAAATGGACCCATCAACTCTTGTTCTGAAACCTGATGGTTGGTGACAAACTGATATTGTGCCAGGNCTAGGTTGAAAGTCTTTAGAGGGGTCTTCAGCATTAATTCGACATTCAATAGTATGACCTCTAGGATTTATATCATTTTGTTTAAGTGCTGTATTTCCTGTGAAAGCGATCCAAAGCTGTTCTTTTACAATGTCTATACCAGTCTGTACTTCTGTCACAGGATGTTCAACTTGAACTCTTGTATTCATTTCAAGGAAATAAAATTTTCCGTTTTCATAAATAAATTCAACCGTACCAGCACCTTCATAACCAATGTTTTCAACCATTTTTACTGTCTTGTTTAACAAATCCGTTCTTTGTTCTTCTGTAAGAACTGGGCTCGGAGTTTCTTCAATTAATTTTTGATGTCTTCTTTGCACTGAGCAATCTCTTTCTCCTAATTGTATTGTCCTATTTTTACCAGACATGATTTGAACTTCGATGTGTCTTGGATTTCTAAAGTATTTTTCAATATATAATTCATCGTTACCAAAATATTTTTTTGCCTCGTTTTTTGCTAANGAAAATAACTCTGAAAGGTTAGACTCATCATTTACAATTTTCATTCCTTTCCCACCACCACCTGCAGCAGCTTTAATCAGAATTGGATAACCGATTTCATTACATAAACTTTTTGCTTCCTCATAAGACTTTACTGCTCCATCAGATCCTTCAATTACAGGTAAACCGTTCTTTTTTGCAATTATTTTAGCTTGAATTTTATCACCCATTTCTCCAATAAGTTTTGAGCTAGGTCCAATAAATTTAATTCCGTGTTTTTTCACAATTTCTGCAAATTTTGCATTTTCTGATAGAAAACCGTAACCAGGATGTATCGCTTCAGCTCCAGTTAAATCAACAGCAGACATTAAAGCTGAAATATTTAAATAACTATTTTGAGGTTGGTGAGATCCTATACAAACACTTTCATCAGCTAATCTGACATGCATTGAATCAGAGTCCACGTCCGAATGAACTGCAACAGTATTAATTCCCCACTCTTTACAGGCCCTTATAACTCGAACAGCTATCTCACCTCTATTAGCTATTAATACTTTTTTAAACATTATTTAATCTAAAATTACAAGAGTTTGTCCGAATTCAACAGGTTGACCATCATTCACCATAATTTTTTTTACAGTTCCATCTGCAGATGAAGGTACATGGTTCATTGTTTTCATTGCTTCAACTATCATCACTGTTTGACCTTTTTTTATTTTATCACCAACTTCTACAAATTTTTTTGCCCCAGGTTCAGAAGACAAATATGCTGTGCCTATTATTGGCGATTTAACTCTGGTACCTTTTTGCTCACTATTATCTGTTAATACACTTTTATTAGGAGAAACCATCGCGCCAGTTACATTTTTTTCTGGAGAAATCTTTTGGGCTTTAGAAACTTTTATTTTTTTGTCTCCATCTTGGTACTCAATTTCAGAAATATTAAACTCACTTAAACAGTTTACAAGTTCTTTAATTAATTTTTTATCAATTTTCATTTTGCTATCAAATCTATAGAAGCTTTTAAAGCTAAAGTATAGCCTTTAACACCTAAACCACATATTATACCATCTGCTAAATTGCTAATCAAAGACTTATGCCTAAAATCTTCCCTTCTAAAAATATTTGTTATGTGCAGTTCAATTATTGGAATATTTATTATTTTAAGCGCATCATGAATTGCTACTGAGGTATGGGTGTATCCACCAGCATTAATAATTAAACAATTTTGATTATCCCTAGCTTTTTGTATTTCATTTACAATTTCACCTTCTATATTGGATTGAAAAAAAGTTAGATTAATATTGTGTNTTTTTGAAAAAGATAAACAGTTTTTTTTAATTTCNTCTAGTGAGGTGTTACCATATTTGTCTTTTTCCCTTTCACCTAATAGGTTAAGATTGGGTCCGTTTATAATTAAAATATTAGACATAACTTGATATAAATAAAATAGATTACTAAATTATGGCAAAAATTCAAATAAATGGAAGAAAAATAGCTTTAAAGCAAAATTTTTCAGTAATAGATGTGTTAAAAAAATACAAACTAAATAGAAAAAAGGTTGCTATAGAACTTAATGGCAAGATTTTACCTCAAAACCANTACAACAGTAAAAAATTAAATCATAATGATAAAATTGAGATAGTCCAATTTATTGGAGGAGGGTAGATGAAAAAAGATATATTTAAAATAGATAAAAAAATTCTCAAGTCAAGATTGATAGTGGGCACAGGGAAATATAAAAATCTTAAAGAAACAGCAAAAGCGATTCAATCATCCGGAGCAGATATGGTTACTGTTGCAGTAAGAAGAGTAAACATAGCTGATAAAAAAAAACCTTTATTAATGGACTACATAAACCCAAAAAAAATTTCTTATCTTCCAAATACAGCTGGATGCTTTAACTCTGAAGATGCTTTAAGAACTTTAAGATTGGCTAGAGAAATAGGGGGTTGGAAAATGGTAAAACTAGAAATACTTGGTGACAAAAAAACTTTATACCCTGAAATGATAGAAACACTTAAAACTACTAAGGTTNTAGTAAAGGAAGGTTTTAAAGTTTTAGTTTATTGTACCGACGATCCTCTACATGCAAAAAAACTTGAGGATATGGGTGCCTCAGCAATAATGCCTTTAGCTGCACCTATAGGCTCAGGTTTAGGAATACATAATAAACTAAATATCTCTTTAATAATAAAACAGTCTAAAATTCCTGTGATCATTGATGCGGGTATTGGAACTGCTTCTGATGCTACTATTGCAATGGAAATGGGATGTGATGGAGTTTTGATTAATTCAGCTATCGCATTAGCAAAAAATCCAATTCAAATGGCAGAAGCATTTAAACTAGCGGTTATTTCTGGAAGAAAATCATTTTTATCTGGACGGATGAAAAAAAGTTATTTTGCAAACGCTTCTTCTCCAAAAAAAGGTTTAATCAGCTAGCTTTTTTCTTTCTTATCCAAAGCGTTCTTGGTTTTTTATCTCTCTTGATTTCATCTTTATCTTTAATTTTTTTTGTTAAAATTTTTGGATTTTTCTTATCACCTTTTGAGGTTTTAAAAACCTTTTCATTTTGAAAATTAGAATTTTTAATTTGACTGATATGTTCAAACTTATTTATGATTTTCTTTGACTTATTTAATAATTCAATTTTGTATTCAGGAATAATAAATTCAGCTTTTTCAGTTAGTTCTATTTTATAAGAGTATTTTTTTTGAAAATAGCTTAACTCTTTAGATAAATTAGTTTCTATGTATAATTTTACCTTTTCAGGAACATATGCTTTAATAATTTTAATCTTATTGTTAAACGCAAGCATTTCAATTTTTTTCACAATTTTTTGAGAAAAAGATTCTAAAGATAATATTGTTTCCCATTTTATTGAACCCTCTCTTAGCCGTTGTCTAGTCATTTCAAGTAAACCAAAATTACTAATTTTTCCAATTTGTATTCTTGCTCTATCTTTTCTAACACACTCTCTCATTTTTTTTTCAACTGTTCTTTTGTTATAAAAATTTAACATATCTATAAAATCAATTACTATAAGACCAGAAAGATCTCTTAATTTAATTTGTCTGCAAATTTCTTCTGCAGCTTCAAGATTTGTATTGAGAGCAGTTTTTTCGATATTCATCTGTTTAGTTGATTGTCCGGAATTAATATCTACAGCCACTAAAGCTTCGGTAGGGTTTATGACTAAATAACCTCCCGATTTAAGCTTAACGGTTGGTTCGAAAATATTATTAAGTTCTTTTTCAATTAATGCATCATGGAATAAAGGTATTTTGCCTCTATATTTCTTTACATATTTTGCATTTTTAGGCATTAATTCCTTCATAAATTTTTTAGTTTTTTGATAGCCCTCATTTCCATCAACATAGATATATTTTGTTTCATTGTCATAAATGTCTCTCAAAGCTCTTTTGATAATATCTCCCTCCTCATAAATTATAGAAGGAGCATTAGAGACAACTGCTTTATCTTTAATTTCTTCCCANGTTTTTAAAGTATTCTGAAAGTCTTTTTCAATTTCGTTTTTTGTTTTATTTGCTCCAGCTGTTCTAACTATAACTCCCATACTCTTAGGTATTTCGATTTTATTAAGAATTTCTCTTATTTTTTGTCTATCATTAGAATTAAATATTTTTCTTGATATTCCACCCCCCTTTAGCAGTGTTAGGCATTAGAACCATATATTTTCCAGCTAATGATATAAAAGTAGTTAGTGCCGCTCCTTTTTGACCTCTCTCTTCTTTTAAAACTTGTATCAAAATAACTTGGCCAGGTTTTATTACTTCCTGTATTCTGTATTTTTTTAGCCCATAAGTATTTTTAAGTTTTTCCCTATAATTACTTTTTTTATCTGCGACTTCACTATTAGAAGTTTTGTTTAGTTCCTCTGTGTTTTCATTTTTTTCATTATGATTTACGTTTTCTTGACTAGTATTTATTTCCTCTAAATTTGTATTTTTTAAATCTTCACGTATTTTTTCTTCCACATTTTTTAATTTTTCTTTGTCTGCTGATGGAATTTGGTAATAGTCGGACTGTATATCATTGAATGCTAAAAAGCCGTGCTTGACTCTTCCAAAGTCTACAAATGCTGCTTGGAGCGAGGGTTCAACTCTACTAATTGTTCCTAAATAGATATTATTCTTAAAATTTACCCTATTTTTATCTTCGTATTCGTATTCTTCAATTGTAAGATTTGACTTAAGAACGATTCTAGTTTCATCTGGATGCGATGCATCAATGTATAAATTTTTGTCCATTTAATTTGAATTCCTTTTGAGATATTTATTGTTTTTGTAATCATAGTTTTAGTTTTAAAATTTTTTTTAATACCCCTAACTTATAATCTAAATGCCTTAAGATAGCCAGAATTATTGATATAAAATGATACTGTNATGCTTAAATTTTTAAACTTATCTGTAAAAGCAGTAATAATAATACTGATTTCAGCGCTATTATTAATTTTTTCAGCTTTCTTTTATTTTTCTTCTGGTTTACCAGATTACAAAAAATTATCGAACTATCAACCTCCTATATCAAGCAGAGTATATTCAAAAGATGGAAAACTTATTGCAGAATATGCTTTAGAAAAAAGACTATTCGTTCCTTACGATTCAATTCCAAGCAAAATAATTAACTCGTTCCTTTCAGCAGAAGATAAAAATTTTTTTAACCATCCAGGTGTTGATGCAAAAGGTATTATAAGAGCAACTATTAACAATATCACAAATATTTTAGGTGATAAGAGGCTTGAAGGGGCATCTACAATAACCCAACAAGTTGCAAAAAATTTTCTTTTAACAAATGAAGTTTCTATTAAAAGAAAAATTAAAGAGGCCATATTGGCTTTTAGGATAGAAAAAGCTTATTCAAAAAAAAGAATTTTAGAACTTTACCTAAATCAAATTTATTTAGGGCAAGGTACCTACGGAGTCGCCGCCGCAAGTTTAGAGTATTTTGACAAATCAATAAAAGATTTAGAATATGATGAAGCAGCTTTACTTGCCGCTTTACCTAAAGCACCAAGTCGATACAATCCTATTAAAGACCCCAAGGAAGCGAAGTTTAGACGAGATTTAGTTTTAAAAAACCTAAATCAAAATGGTTTTATAAATAATGACCAATATTTAAAACTAAAACAAAAAAAAATTAAAATTAAAAGAAGAAAAATTGAGATAGTTAATGAGGCAAATTCTTACACAGAAGAAGTTAGAAGAATTATAAAAAATAAATATGGTTTTGAGAAATTATATACTCAAGGTCTAAGTATTAAATCTCCTTTAAATATTAATTTTCAGATTGAAGCAATCAATGCTTTAAGAAATGGAATAGAGTCTTACGATAGAAGACATGGATGGAGAGGGCCAATTACAAATAAAAATGAAGATACTAATTGGAAAAAAAAATTAGAAAGTTTTAATATTGATCCAACTTTACAATGGTTAAAAGCTGAAGTAACGGGAATAAATGAAAATTTTTTAGTTCTTAAAACAATAAATAATAAAAATATAAAAATTGAAAAGAACTCTTTAAATTGGGCTATTAAAAAAAGAGATATTAATGATGTTTTTGATTTAGGTGATTTTGTGTTTATCAAAAAAAATAAAAATTCGTGGTCACTCAAACAATATCCAAATGTTAATGGAGGTATAGTTGCTTTAAATCCATTTACTGGCGAAGTTAAGGCGTTGGTAGGTGGATTTAGTTATACTTCAAGTGAATTTAACAGAGTAACTCAAGCTAAAAGACAACCTGGTTCAGCTTTTAAACCTTTTGTTTATGCAGCTGCAATAGAAAATGGTTTATCTCCAAATTCAATTGTATTAGATGCTCCATTTATAGCCGAGCAAGGCATAGGTTTAAAAGATTGGAAGCCGGAAAATTATGGAAAAAAATTTTATGGACCCTCAACATTAAGAAAAGGAATTGAGTATTCTAGAAATTTGATGACAGTAAGAATTGCACAAAATGTTGGAGTAGATAAGATTTTAAATCTTTCAAAANAGTTAGAAATTTATGATGAGATACCTGAATTGTTATCTGTATCTTTAGGTTCTATTGAGACGTCTTTGCTAAATATAACTTCAGCTTATGCCACCTTCGTCAATGGAGGAAAAAAAGTAAAGCCGGTACTAATAAATCGTATACAAGATAGAAGAGGAAAAACAATTTTTACACCTAAAAATGCTGCTTGCAAAGGATGTGACAGGTACACAGAAAATGAAAAAGAAGAAGGACTTCCAAAGATCGATTTAAAAAATGAACAAGTGATAAGTGAACAAACAGCCTATCAAATTACATCTATTCTAAAAGGAGTAATAACAAGAGGCACAGGAAAAAAACTGAGAGATCTTAATGTCCCATTAGCAGGTAAAACAGGAACTACTAATAATAATTTTGATGCCTGGTTTATTGGTTATAATTCTAATTTAGTAGTTGGAGTATATATTGGTTTTGATAACCCCAAAACATTAGGAAAATTTGAAACAGGCTCAAAAGCCGCTCTCCCTATATTCAAAAATTTTATAAAAGGAGTTTCGTTTTTAGACGATTTTGATGAATTTGAAGTTCCAAATGGAATTTATTTTGCTCCAATAAATTACCATACTGGTGAACAAACTGATTTTGATGATAAAAATTTCATACTTGAGGCTTTCAAAGAAAAAGATATTAACAGTCTAAACAATAAGCAATTAATATCAAATTATAATTATGATAAATTAATTAAATTTAGGCAATTTTACTAATGCAATCATTTGAAACATCTTTAAATCAGATTAAAAAGATACTTGAAAATATAAGGGGGTATCTTTGAAAAAAATGATATTCAAAAAAAACTTGAGCTTATAGAGCAAAAAACGACCAATGAAAATTTTTGGAAAGACCAAAAAAAAGTAAAGAATATTTTAAAAGATAAAAAATTATATGATCATTTAATTTCTTCAAATAAAAACATTTCAAAAGAAATAAAAAATTTAGAAGACCTATATTCTTTAGGAAATGAGGAAAAAAATGAAGAAATTACTAAAGATTGCGAAACTAAATTAAGCGAATTATTTAGAGAAATAAAAAAATTAGAGGTTGCCTGTTTCCTGTCTGGAGAAAATGACGCTTTAGATATTTATCTTGAAGTTCATGCTGGAGCTGGTGGGACAGAAAGTCAAGATTGGGCAGAAATGTTAAGAAGAATGTATCTCAAATGGTTTGATAAAAAAAAATTTTCGTATGAAATTATAAGTGAACATAAAGGCGAAGAGGCTGGAATAAAATCGTCTACTTTAAAGGTTTCAGGATTAAATCTATATGGTTTGATGAAAAGCGAGTCAGGAGTTCATAGACTTGTAAGAATTTCTCCATTTGATAGTGGAGCAAGGAGACATACAAGTTTTGCAAGTGTTTGGGTCTATCCGGTTGTTGATGATGATATAAGCATAGAAATTAACGAGAAAGATTTAAGAGTTGATACCTATAGGTCAAGTGGAGCTGGGGGGCAACATGTTAATACAACTGATAGCGCAGTTAGAATTACTCATTTGCCGACAAAAATTGTGGTTCAATGTCAAAACGAGAGATCTCAACATAAAAATAAAGATACTTGTTTTAAGATGCTTAAAGCTAGACTGTACGAACATGAAATACAAAAAAGAGAAAAAGATAATTTAAAAGAAACTAGTTTAAAAACAGATATTGGATGGGGTCATCAAATCCGTTCGTATGTTTTACAACCTTATCAACTTGTGAAAGATCTCAGAAATAAAACAGAAAATACTAATCCAGACGCAGTACTTGATGGTGACATAGACAGCTTTATTGAAGCCGGAGTTTTAAACAGATAAATGAAAAGAATTATTTTATTTTCTATTTCTGTTTTTTTAATAATTATTTCTGTAATAACTTCTTATTTAGTTTTAATAGGATATGAAACTGATAGATTTAATTCTGTTCTAGAAAGTAAAATTACAAAAAATTTAGCAAACACTAAAATTGACATTGATAAAATTAAAGTAAAGATTAACGTCAAAAATATAAGTTTTTTTGTTACCACAGAAAAACCAGATATCGAATATAACAATAATAAAATTAATATTGCAAAAATTGATGCGTATATAAATTTAAAATCTTTTATAATAGGAAAGCCAAAAATAAATACATTAAATATTACATCAAATGAAATTGAGGTAAATGAAGTAAAAAATATTATTAAATATTCCAAACCATCCAATTTTAAAAAGTTTTTCTTAAATGAAGTAGAGAAAGGAGTAATATTGTTTAACTTAGACGTTAATTTCAAAAATAATTCAATTAAAAATTATGAAATTAACGGGTACGTAAAAAACTTTTTTGCTGGAATTTATGATGTGAAACTAGAAAAATCAAGTTTCATATATCAAGTTAAAAAAAATTCTAGTGAAATTGACAACATAAGAGGTTTCGTTAATGGATTTCAAATCAATTCTGGAAATCTACAATTTGATAACTATGAACCATTAGACATAAAAGGAAATTTAAATTCAGATTTAAATTTAAATAAAAAAAACTTACAAAAATTATTTAAAAATAATTTATTACAAAACTCTGAAAACCTAAACATTTCTGGCAAAATTAAAAGTTCTTTTGACATTAAATTTGATGAAACATTTAAGGTTAAAGATTATCAAATAAAGGCTTCAGGAAGTATAAATAAATCTGAAATAAAATTTATAAATTCAAAAAAATTTTTATTTATAAAAGATAAAATTAAAAAATTAAATTTAGAAAAAACAGAATTTAGTTTAAATTTCGGGAAGAAAATTAAAAATACTTTAGATATTATAGGTTTTTATGCATTTAACGATAATACACCTAAAAAATTTAATTTTAAAAATTTGCGTTCTTTGAATGCTCAAAAATTTTTAATCGATGTAGATTTTGCGAATGAAATTAATATTCCAATGTTAAATTTTAATTCAAAAAATAAGATTGTAAATATTAAAACTGAGTTCGAAACAAAAAAAGATTCTATCAACTTTAAAAAATTTAATTTAGTAGAGGAAAAAACCAAAATTCATATTAACAATTTGTTTTTAAAAAATAAAAAACTCGTCAAATTTGAAGATATTTCTGTTAAGACCTTTAATAACAATAAACTTAATAATGATTTTAAAGTAAGTTTCGGTAACATAATTAAAGTTAAGGGATCAAAATATGATGCTACCAATTTAACTAAATTATTTGAGCAAAATAATGACAATTTTTTAAATAATATAAATAAAGAGGTTTCTATAAATTTTAAAGAAATCTCAACCAAAGTATCGGATAAAATATCAAATTTTAATCTTATTGGTAATATTCAAAAAGGAAAATTTAATAAAATTGTATCAAAAGGAGAGTTTAAAAATGATAAATATCTAGATATATCTCTTAAAGTAGACGAAAATAATAACAAAAAAATACTAGAAATATATTCAGACCTACCCAGGCCTTTGTTATCAAATTATAAATTTTTTTGATGGTTTGACTGATGGTCAACTTCTAATATTATCCTCTTATGACAATAAACTTAGTAATACGAAATTAACAATTGAGAATTTTAAAGTCAAAGATGCCCCGGGTTTAGTCAAATTATTATCATTAGCTGATTTTGGTGGAATGGTAGATGCTGTATCTGGTGAAGGCCTATCTTTTGAAAAATTAGAAATGTCTATGGAAAAAAAAAATCAAGTATTAAATTTGAAAGAACTGTATGCAATAGGACCTAGTATTTCTATTTTAATGGAAGGTTACTTAGATACTAAATCAGGATTAGTTAGTTTAAGAGGGACAATGGTGCCAGCAAAAGCGCTTAATAAATTTTTATCAAAATTACCTATTGTGGGAGACATCATAATTCCAAAAGAAATTGGAGAGGGTTTATTCGGTATAAGTTTTAAAATGAAAGGCACGCCTGGTAAAATAAAAACAACTGTAAATCCAATAAAAACATTAACTCCAAGATTTATTCAAAAAGCTCTTAAAAAGACTAAGTAATTTTAAAAAGAAAATGCTTTTTCTTTCCAAATGAAATTTTCATATTTTTGTCTTTAAAATTTGAGTAATTTAGTATCATATTTTCATCAGTTACTAATAAATCATTAACTTTAATACCGTTATTTTTAATTGCTCTTCTCGCCTCGCTTTTCGAGTTCATAATCTCGTAATCTACTAACAGCTCTAAAATTTTAAGACCTTTTTCAACATCTTTATTATGAATATTTTTTGAAGGCAGATTTTCACTAGTTTTTCTAAATTTAAATACTTCAGTAGCAGTCTTTTCTGCTTTTAATGATTTAATTTTTCCATGAAGTATTTTTGTAGCTTCATTAGCTAGAATAATTTTCAAATCATTAATATTCTTTTTTTCTTTAAGTTTTTCTAGTTCTTCCATTCTTATATCTGTAAAAAATTTTAAGAATCTATGAACATCTTTATCATCAGAATTTCTCCAAAACTGCCAATAATCATATGAAGAAAATAATTTTTCGTTAAGCCAAACGGCTCCTTTTTCTGTTTTACCCATTTTAGCACCCGAGGATAAAGTTATTAATGGACTTGTTAGGCCAAAAGCGTCTTTTTTGAGTATTCGCCTAATTAGATCAACTCCATTAACTATATTGCCCCATTGATCAGAACCACCTAATTGCAATAAACATTTCTCTCTTTCAAATAATTTATAAAAATCAAATGCTTGAAGAATCATATAATTAAATTCCATATAACTTAAAGATTGCTCTCTATCTAATCTTGATTTTACACTATCGAAAGTCAACATTTTATTAAGAGTAAATTGAGAACCGATCTTCCTCAAAAAATCTATATAATTTAACTTTCCAAGCCAAGAATAATTATCTACGAAAATTGGTTTATTTTTTTTATTTTTAAAATTAAGTAATTTTTCAAATAATTTTTTGATATTTGAAATATTTTTTTTTATCTCTTTCTGTTTTAAGATTTTTCTTGTTGAATTTTTTCCTGATGGATCACCTATCAAAGTTGTACCACCTCCTAAAAGTACGATTGGTTTATGACCATGTTTTTGAAGCAATCTCAAAATCATGATTTGTAACAAGCTGCCTACGTGTAAACTACTAGCGGTACAATCGAATCCAATATAAGCAGGAATAGATTTACTTGAAATTATCGAGTCTAATTTTTCCAAATCAGTACACTGATTTAGATAACCCCTTTCTTGCATTTCTCTCAAAAAAGTGCTTTTCATATTTCTATTTGTTATTGAAATACTATTATACAATATTTGGTATAAATAAATACAATTATGAGCAAAGAATACACATGCTTAGGTATGATGAGTGGAACTTCAGGGGATGGAGTAGATGCATCAATAATTCGATCTAATGGATTAGATGAACTGTCAATTTTAAAGGAGAAATATTACGAGTATGATGAAAACATATTTCAAGAATTTCACAGTTTAAAAAAAAAAAATTAATACCATAGCTGATTTAAAAAAGTTTTCATCTCCAATTAATAAACTTGAAAAAGATATTACGATTTTTCATGCAAAAGTAGTTAAAGATATAACACAAGGTTTTGATTTAGATTTAATTGGATTTCACGGACAAACTCTTTACCATAATCCTCAAGAGAAAATTTCTTTACAGCTAGGTAATGGAAATTTATTGTCTCAATTATCAAAAAAAAAAAATCGTTTTTAATTTCAGAAAAAATGATATTAAGAATGGTGGAGAAGGAGCCCCCTTGACACCGATTTTTCATAAATATTTAATGAAATCAAAAGAAATAGAGTTACCAGCTTGCATTTTGAATATTGGAGGAATATCAAATTTAACCTTAATAAGAAATTTAGATAATCACGAAATTTTAAGCAAAGATGTTGGACCAGGTAATTGCTTAATAAATGCTTGGATACAAAATCATACTAATGAAAAATTTGATTTAGACGGTAAAATTTCTAATAGAGGGAAGATTAATGAAATTATACTTGAACAAGCTTTAGAGACTCATGAAAGTAATTTTCAAAAAAGAAATAACATATCTTTAGATACTAATGATTTTGATATCTCATTTGCAAGAGGTCTTAATTTAGAGGATGGAGCCGCTACACTAACAGCATTTACAGCGAAAATAATATCCTCAAAAATTAGTTATCTTTTAAACGAGTATGATAAAAAAGAAATAAAAATTATAATATGTGGTGGTGGTAGAAACAATAAGAGCCTTTTAAAACAAATTAAACTTAATTCGAAAAAAAACTTATCCTTTCATAATTCTGAAGACTTCCAACTTAATGGTGATTTTATAGAATCCCAAGCATTTGGTTATTTAGCTATTAGATCCGTACTGTCATTACCTATATCTTTTCCTTCAACAACTGGATGCTCAGCCCCATGTAGTGGAGGAGAAATAATTAAATCTTAGATTAGCGCAGTTTTTTCATTAATGTATTTTTCTATTTCGACCCTAAGATCTTTTTCTTTATCTTTAAAAAAATGATTTGCATTTTTAATTTTAGAGAATATTACCTCAACCCCTTTCTGGTTTTTTATTCTATTATATAACTCATCAATACTTTCTTTTGTAACTAATTCATCATTATCACTATAAACTACCTGACCTGAAGTAGGACAGGGTGCTAAAAATGAAAAGTCATATACGTTGGGTTGTGGAGATATTGCTATAAAATTATTAACTTCAGGACGTCGCATAATTAATTGCATACAAATTAATGCACCAAAAGAAAATCCTGAAACCCAACATTGGCTATAATCCATATTTTCTCTTTCTATCCAATCAAGAGCCGCAGCTGCATCAGAAAGTTCACCTTGTCCATTATCAAAAACTCCGTCACTTTTTCCTACTCCTCTAAAATTAATTTTAATAACTGAAAAACCGTTTTCTAAAAAAATATTATACATCAATTGAACTATTCTATTATTCATTGTTCCACCATATTGAGGGTGCGGTTGAAGTACTATTGCGACTGGAGATCCGAATTTAGGATTTTTGTAATATTTTGCTTCAAGCCTCCCTGCAGGTCCTGGTATAAAAATTTCTAAACTTTTCTGTTTCATATTAATAATGATAATTAGTTTCAATAAAAGATATGACTTATAACATGTTTTTATGCGTCAAATATCTTTTTTTAAATCCTAGTAAAACAGTAGGATTTGATTAAAAACTATTGTAAAACATGCCAAATTTATGAAATTAACTACTAAAGGAAGATATGCAGTAATGGCGATGGCTGATCTAGCATCGTATTCTAAGAATAAACCTGTGAGTTTATCTGAAATTTCTACAAGACAAAATATTTCTTTAGCTTACTTGGAGCAGTTATTTATTCATTTAAAAAATAATAAATTAGTTAAAAGCGTTAGAGGTGTTAAAGGAGGATATGCTTTAGATAGACCAGCGTCAGAAATAAAACTTTCAAATATCTTTCATGCCGTTAACGAAGAAATTAAAACCCTTAATTGTAAGAAAGATTCAAAAAAAGGATGCAACCATAAATCTATAAAATGCATTACACACAATCTTTGGGATAAATTAGACAACCATATTAATGGTTTCTTTGAAAACGTAAAATTAGAGGAGCTAGTTAAAAGATAATGAGCAGTAAAATTATAGACACAAATAAAGAATATAAATATGGTTTTACAACCGATATTGAAAGTTTCAAAGCCCCAAAAGGCTTAAGTGAAGAAACAATTAAATTTATTTCAAAAGAAAAAAAAGAACCTAAATGGCTCTTAGAATGGAGACTAAAAGCATATAAAAGATTAAAATCATTGAAAGAACCGAACTGGCAAAAACCAAAATATCCAAAAATTGATTATCAAGATCTTTATTATTATTCTGCTCCTAAAAGTACAAAAGATAAACCGAAGAGTTTAGCAGAAGTTGATCCTAAACTTATCGAAACTTATAAAAAACTTGGCATCCCTTTGGATGAGCAAAAAAAATTAAGTGGTGTAGCAGTTGACGCTGTTTTCGATTCAGTCTCTGTAGCAACTACTTTTAAAGGTGAGCTAACAAAAAAGGGTATAATTTTTTGCTCTATCTCAGAAGCTATACAAAAACATCCTGATTTAGTTAAGAAATATTTAGGTTCTGTAATACCTTTAACAGATCATTACTTTGCAACTTTAAATTCTGCAGTTTTTACCGATGGGTCTTTTGTATACATACCACCAAATGTAAGATGCCCCATGGAACTTTCTACTTATTTTAGAATTAATGCTTCCCAAACCGGCCAATTTGAAAGAACATTAATTATAGCAGATAAAGGAAGTTACGTTAGCTACCTTGAAGGTTGTACCGCTCCAATGAGAGATGAAAATCAACTACATGCAGCTAATGTTGAGCTTATTGCTCTTGACGATGCTGAAATAAAATATTCGACTGTTCAAAACTGGTATCCAGGTGATGAACAAGGAAAAGGAGGAATTTATAATTTTGTAACCAAAAGGGGAGCTTGCAGAGGAAAAAACTCTAAAATTTCATGGACACAAGTTGAAACAGGATCTGCAATTACCTGGAAATACCCTAGCTGTATTTTACAGGGAGATAATTCAGTAGGTGAATTTTATTCAATTGCAATCACTAATAATCATCAAAAAGCAGACACTGGTACAAAAATGATACATTTAGGAAAAAATACAAAAAGCAAAATTATTTCGAAAGGAATTTCTGCTGGCAAAGCAGACAATACTTATAGAGGATTAGTAGATATAAACAAAAAAGCAACAAACTCAAGAAATTACACTCAGTGCGATTCTCTTTTGATGGGAAATAAATGTGGAGCTCATACAGTACCTTATATAAAAAACAAAAACTCATCCTCTACAATTGAACATGAAGCTACAACTTCTAAAATTAATGAGGAACAACTTTTTTACTGCAATCAAAGAGGTTTAAATCAAGAAGAGGCAGTGAGCTTAATTGTTAATGGCTTTTGTAAAGAAGTTTTACAACAATTACCTATGGAATTTGCAGTAGAAGCTCAAAAACTAGTCTCAATAAGTTTAGAAGGAAGTGTCGGATAATGTTAGAAATTAAAAATCTAAAAGCTGATATAAATAATAAGCAAATAATAAAAGGATTAAATCTTAAAATTAATCCAGGCGAAGTACATGCAATAATGGGTCCAAACGGTTCTGGAAAAAGCACTCTTGCAAACATTTTATCAGGTAAACCGGGGTATAATATTTCTGGTGAGTTAAATTATGAAGGACAAGATTTAACACAAATTTCAATAGAAGAACGAGCTCAAAAGGGTATGTTTTTAGCATTCCAATATCCTACTGAGATACCAGGAGTAAACACTAATAATTTTTTGAGGACATCACTAAACTCAATTAGAAAAGCAAAAGGACATAAAGATATTGATGCAATTAATTTTTTAAAAATAGTGAGAGAAAAAGCAAAAGAGCTTAGCATAGATGAAAAATTTTTATCTAGACATTTAAATGTTGGATTTTCAGGTGGAGAAAAGAAGAAGAACGAAATTCTTCAATTAAAAATATTAGAACCGAAACTTGCAATTTTAGACGAAACTGACTCGGGTCTAGATATTGATGCATTAAAAATTGTTGCTGATGGCGTTAATTCCTACAAAAATAAAAATAATTCTTTTTTAATTATTACTCACTACCAAAGACTTTTGAATTTTATAAAACCTGATTTTATCCATGTATTATCAGCAGGAAAAAATTATAAAAACTGGTTCTAAAGAACTTGGGGAAGAATTAGAAAAAACTGGGTATACTAATCTAACTTGATTATGGAATTAAATTTTAAAATTAAAGATAAATCGGATAAAAGTCTCAAACTAAGAGAGGCAAACTTGTCTACTTTTAAAAAAAAAGGTTTTCCTAATAAAAGAGAAGANGATTGGAAGTTTACTGATTTAGAAAAAGTTTTAAGCGAAAATTTTATAGAACTGCATAATGAGCAACAAGATTATAAAAAACCAATAGTTCAAGATTTAAAATTTAGTCACAATTCAATAACACTTATTAATGGAAAATTAGAATCTTTTGATTTTAAATCTGAAAACTTAAAAGATGAAAAATATTTAGAGATTAATGAACTTAATTTGGATCAGCACTTAAATTTTGCAAATAAATTAAAAGATAACCCAATGCAAAATCTTAATACCGCATTACACGAAGGTGGATTTTACTTAAATATTACATCAGATTATAAATTTAAACACCCTATAGTAATTTATAATTATTTTACCGGGGTTTTAAAAAATAAAATGATAAATAATTCTGAGTCTATTACTATGTCGAAAAATTCTAATGCTACAATAATAGAATATTTAGTAGATGAGTCAGAGGGTAGTTTTTTTAAAAACACATTTAAATATATCAATTTGGAAGAGAACGCTTCTCTTAATTATTATTTCATTAACAAAAATCAAAGTAATAATTTTTTTTACGAATTTTCAAAAATTGAATTATTAAAAAACTCCAATTTTAAAAAATATTTATTCTCATCCGGTATGAAATTTGGAAAATTTGAATGTAATATTAAATTAAATGGAATGAATTCTAGTAGTGATGTCTATTCTGGATTATTTTTAGGATTAAACAACCATCAAGAAATTAAAACAAATATTCAACATTTAAAACCAAATTGTCAAAGTCATCAAGATATCAAAAATGTTCTTACTTCCGGAAGTAAAGGAGTGTTTCAAGGCAAAATCTTAGTAGATGAGGTAGCGCAAAAAACCAATGCATATCAACTAAGCAAAGGTCTTTTGCTTGACGAAGACTCTGAATTTAGCACAAAGCCTGAACTAGAAATTTATGCAGATGATGTAAAATGTTCACATGGTTCAACTTCAGGAAATATTGATAAAGAGGCTTTATTTTATTTAAAAGCAAGAGGAATAGAAAGCAAAGAGGCAGTAAAAATGATTATAAAAGGATTTTTAGAAAGTATTTTAGAAAAAATTAAAGATAAAGAGATAATAGATATTTTATTAAACCATTTTAATACACATATAAAATATGAAAATAGATCAAATTAAAAATAATTTTCCAATATTTAAAAAAAAAATAAATAATAAACCTTTAATTTATTTAGATAGCGCAAATTCATCGCAAAAGCCTAAATCTGTTATTGATAGAATGTCCTACTTTTATGAGAACGAATTTTCAAATGTTGGTAGAAGTGTACATTCATTAGCTGTTACCGCAACTAATAGATTTGAAGAAACTAGAGATCTTGTGAAAAGATTTATTAACGCAAAGCATAGGGAGGAAATAATATTTACTAAAGGTGCTACAGAAGGCATCAATTTAGTAGCAAATTCTTTTGGAGAAAAATTTATTAATAAGGGAGATGAAATTATACTTACAGAGTTAGAACATCACTCGAATTACGTTCCCTGGCATTATTTAAGAAATAAAAAAAAGGCAGTCATTAAATTCGCAAAAATAAATGAAAACTTAGAGCTACAAGTGGATGAAATTAAAAAATTAATTACAAACAAAACTAAAATAATAGCTATCACCCACATATCTAATGTTACAGGTGGCATAACTCCACTAAAAGAAATTATTGATTTAGCATCATCAAAAAAAATTCCCGTTCTAGTAGATGGAACTCAAGGTGCCCCTCACTTAAAATTAGATATGCAAAAATTAGGATGTGATTTCTACGTAATCTCTTGCCATAAATTATACGGACCTAATGGACTAGGAATACTTTATGGAAAGAAAAAATGGTTAGATGAAATGCCTCCTTATCAAGGTGGNGGAGGAATGATAGATGAGGTAAAAAAAGAAAATATNACNTTTGCNGAAAGTCCAACAAAATTTGAAGCNGGCACNATGCAAACTGCTGAAGTAGTTGCNTTCAGTGAGTCNATAAAACTTNTTGAAAAAATNGGTTTNGATAAAATNTCTGANANTGAAAANGATGTNCTNAGATATGGGATAGANAAAATNAGAAAAAATAATTCAATNNATTTANTTGGTNATCCAAAANATAAAGCTTCNGTNATATCATTTACTTTAAAAGGAATTCACCCGCATGANATTGCAACAATTCTTGATGATGATGGAGTTGCTATNNGAGCNGGNCANCATTGTTGNCAAATATTACATGAAAAAATTGGNATGNCTGCTACNGCTAGNGCCTCTATNGGNNTATATAATACTAAAGAAGATATTGATNTTTTANTTAANGCANTAGAAAAATGNAAAAAGGTTTTTAAAATATAATGGAATTAAAAGAATTATATCAAGAAATAATTTTGGATCATGGAAAAAATCCAAGAAATTTTGGCAAATGTAAAGATTTTACCAGTGATGGAAAGGGCCACAATCCTTTATGTGGTGACAAGGTTCATATCTATGCTCAGTTGGATAAAAATAAAAAAATTTTAGATCTTAGTTTTGAAGGAGAGGGCTGTGCAATTTCTTTAGCTTCAGCCTCTATTCTAACCGATGTTTTAAAAGGAAAAGATTTTAATGTAGCAAATATCATTATTGATAATTTTTTGAACTTAATTAAAGAAAATAAGTCTATTACACTTAATAGCTTAAACGAGGATCAAAAAACCACTTTAATGTCTCTATCAGGAGTAAAAGATTTTCCTATGAGAGTTAAGTGTGCGACAATGGCATGGCATACACTAACTTCAGTTTTGGAGAAAAAAAATGAAAATTAAAGAAAAAGTTATCGCCGAAATAAAAAAAGTTTATGACCCTGAAATACCAGTCAATATTTATGATTTGGGCTTAATCTATAAAATTGATATTAAGAATGAAAATGAAGCCTATGTTGAGATGACATTAACTAGTCCAAACTGTCCAGTTGCGGACAGTTTGCCAAAGATGGTGAAAGAAAACATCAATTCAATAGAAGAAGTAAAGAAAGTAGATTTAAAACTTGTCTGGAATCCTCCATGGACAAAAGATATGATGAGTGAAGAGGCAAAATTAGAGTTAAACTTATGAATAAGCAAATTATTAAATTATCAGATACAGCGGCAGCTAGAATCAAAGAAATAATGTCAAATGCTGATGATAAAACAATTGGCGTGAGAGTCGGAGTAAAATCTGGAGGTTGTGCTGGTATGAGTTATTCAATGGAATATGCTAAGGATAAAAAAGCTAATGATGAAGTTATTGAGGACAAAGGAGTCAAAGTATTCATAGATCCTTCGGCCATCATTTATCTTTTGGGAACAGAAATGGATTATAAAAAAGAGAAATTTTCTTCACAATTTGTATTTAAAAATCCAAATGAGTCTGAAAGATGCGGTTGTGGTGAGTCATTTAAGATCTAATTCTTGAGAACAGTAAAAAGGTCAGTTTAACCGCTATAATACATTTCGAACTCTATAGGATGAGGAGTATGCTCGAATTTATATATTTCTTGAAACTTAAGATCTATATAAGCATCTATTTGATCGTCTGTGAAAACACCACCTTGAGTTAAAAATTTTCTATCTTTGTCTAAATTTTCCATAGCTTCTCTCAAAGAACCGCACACAGTAGGAAGTTTTTTAACTTCATCTTCACCTAAAGTATAAAGGTCCTTGTCAAATGCTTTACCAGGGTTAATCTTATTTTTTATTCCATCTATTCCAGCCATCAACATCGAAGCAAAGGTTAAATATGGGTTACCAGCCGCATCAGGAAATCTTATTTCCATTCTCGCAGCTTTTGGATTCATTATAATTGGAATTCTACATGATGCTGATCTATTTCTAGCTGAATAAGCTAATATAACAGGAGCCTCGAATCCAGGTATTAATCTTTTATAACTATTTGTAGTAGCATTTGAAAATGCATTAATAGCTTTTGCATGTTTAAGTATACCACCTATATAATGTAATGCTGTTTGCGATAAACCCGCATATTCTTTACCCATAAACAAAGGTGAAGAACCTTTCCATATTGATTGGTGGCAGTGCATACCTGAGCCGTTATCCCCTTTGACAGGTTTAGGCATAAATGTAGCTGTCTTGCCAAATGAGTTCGTAACCATTTGAACAGCATATTTATACAATTGAACATTATCCGCCATATCAGTCAAAGTACCAAAATACATTCCTAATTCGTGTTGAGATGGAGCAACTTCATGGTGATGCTTTTCTACTTTTACACCCATATCTTTAAGAGCTTTTAAGTATTCACTTCTCATATCTTGCGCGCTATCTACTGGAGGCACTGGAAAATAACCACCTTTAATGCCTGGTCTGTGAGCTAAGTTTCCATTTTCATATTTTTTTCCTGTATTATAAGGTCCTTCCGAACTATCTATTGAAAAACTTGTTTCGTTCATGTCATTTTTAAATCTAACATCGTCAAAAACAAAAAATTCAGGTTCAGGACCGAAATAAGCTTTATCCCCTATTCCAGTTTTTTTTAGATAACTTTCAGCTTTTTTTGCAGTACCTCTCGGATCTCTTCCATAAGGATCTTTTTTTACAGCATCCATTATGTCACAAAATATATTTAAAGTAGTATGTGAATTGAAAGGATCTATAATCGGCCTTGATAAATCTGGTTTTAAAATCATATCTGACTCATTTATTGCTTTCCATCCTGCAATTGAGGAGCCATCAAAAAAAACACCTTTTTCTAACATTTCTTCATCCACAACAGTACTATCCATTGTTAGATGTTGAAGTTTACCTTTAGGATCTGTGAATCTGAGATCAACAAACTCAACTTCTTTATCTTTCATTAATTTTTTAATTTTGCTAGCACTCATAAATAATATGTTAAGCTTATTAACAGAATATAGTTATAGTATAACCACTAATAAAATGATATCAGCTATGCGTCTAAAGCATCAATACAATTTTTAATTGCATACTATGAGAGAAGCCAATTCATTTGATATTTTTTTACTGATTTTATTAGGTTTAATTTGGGGCTCATCTTTTTTTAATATTAAAATTGCTACATATTCTTATGAGCCAATCACCTTAGCTTTAGTTCGAGTAATTTTTGCTAGCTTACCTTTGATACTGCTATGCAAATTAAAAAGCATAAAGATAGAGGCATTCTCAAAAGAGTGGAAACGTTATGCTTTAATTGGATTATGTAACATAGCTATTCCATTTATATTAATTGCTATGGGCACAAGCAAAATTAACAGCTACTTAGCAGCTATGCTGATGAGCACAACACCATTGAGTGGTACAATATTGGCTCACTTTTTTACAAAAAATGAAAAGATAAACATATTTAAAATAATAGGTATTCTAATTGGTTTTTCAGGTGTTTTATTTTTATTTCTAGATAAAATAATTATAAATGAAAGTAATTATATTTTTGCTCTAATAACAATTTTAGGATCAACTTTTTATTCTATTGGTGGAATTCTGACCTTGAAAATCAAGAATAAAGGAAACGAAAATGTAACAACATCTACAACAATTTGGTCGTTAATTTTTCTTTTTCCAATGGCTTTAATTTTAGAAAAACCATGGTTAGCAACACCCACGCTAGATTCCACACTGTCCTTACTTTACTTAGGTATTGTTGCTACAGGATTAGCTTGGCTTATAAGATTTAGAATATTATCTGTTAATGGATTAGTTTTTCAAACACAGGTAGCATATTTAATTCCAATATTTGGAGTATTTTTTGGATATTTTCTTATGAATGAAGTTATTACTTGGAGAGTTTTGATTTCATTGAGTATAATAGTACTAGGAATTTATATTGTAAAAAAAAATAACAAAGGACTAAAATAATAATCAATGCAAAGCGACTCTTTAGAATTTAGTCTTTTATCTATATTTACTTTTCTTAGTTTTTTTACATTTTTCATAATTCAAAAATATTCTCATAAAATATTAGGTGAATTATTATTTGATAAAGATTTTGATAAACCCCAAGCGTTCCATAAAAGTGATATTCCCAGAAGTGGAGGCTTAGGTTGTATCATTTCTTTTCTGATATTTGTTTTGTTAAATAATCTCTTGTTTTCAACACTTTATCTGGATTATTTAGTTTTAGGAACAGGTTTGTTTTTAGTGGGATTTTTAGATGATATTAAATTTAAGTTTAGCCCCAAGGTAAGACTAGCCTTGATGACTGCTTTTCTACTATTATCTGTAAAAGTTTTTTCAATTCAAATAAATGGAATTGATCTAATTTTTCTAAATAAAATTTTAAGTATAAATATATTTTACTATTTTTTTATCGTTTTATGCTTCTTATTTATAATTAATGGATCTAATTTAATCGATGGTTTTAATGGATTATTAGCACTTCAATTAATAATTATAAATTCAATATTATTATTCATAAATATTGAAAATGAATTTCAAACTATCTCAATTTTAATTACTGCCCAAATAACTATTCTATTAATATTTTTGTTATTTAATTTTCCGTTAGCAAAAATATTTATGGGAGATGGCGGCGCTTATCTTTTTGGTACTTTTACTGCATTAAACGTAATTGAAACCAATAACTTAAATCCTAACATTTCCTCATTTTTTTTTAGTATTCTATTATTTTATTTATTTTTTGAGGTATTTTTTTCATTTTTTAGAAAATTACTACAAAAAAAATCACCTATTAAACCAGATGGGGAGCATATGCATATGTTGTCTTACAAAATTTTAACTGCAAAAAAACCATATAAAGATTGTAATTACTTAAACGCTATATTCATAAATTTAACATATTGCTTGTTTATTTTACCAAGTATTTTGCTTAGAGAGAACGGAACGCTGTGTAAGTATTGGTTTTTTGGCTTAATTATTATTTATTTATTAGCTTATTTTAGACTAAATAGTTTTGTAAAAAAAAAAATTGATATATAAACAAAAATTAATAAGGGCAAGTGGCGGAATTGGTATACGCGCTAGTCTTAGGAACTAGTGCCGCAAGGCTTAAGAGTTCGAGTCTCTTCTTGCCCACCAAATATTTATGAA